>CAYTXD010000195.1:0-2868 GCA_964441305.1 Microcaldota archaeon | reverse complement strand
CCTCTAATGCGTGAATGTTTGCGTGTATGTCTGCAACAATCAGCGTAGGCTTTGTGGCAAATGATGCCAAGGGATCTACGATATTTTTTATGCTGCCGAACATGGGAACCACGGGTAATATTATGCATAAAGTTGTTTATAAATGTTGCTATCAATGGAATATTGTGTAATTTATTCAACCTTTTTAAAAAGCGGCACAATATCCGTTATCTCAGTTCCAGGTGCAACAAGCTCCTTTTCGAAATTTTCCCAAGTAAAATTCTTTTCATTAATTCCAAGCATTTCCCTTAATTTTTCTGATGATTTTGGAATGAACGGCTCCATCATTATGCAAAGCGCGCTAACTCCCCTCATGCATACATAAAGCGTGTTTGCAACCTTTTTTTCATCCTTCTCCTTCCAGGGCTCGGAATCGCTCATATACTTGTTGAACTCGTGCGCGAGGCGCAGCATATCCTCCTGTGCATCGCGAATCCTCATTTTTTCAAAATGTATTTCTGTTTTCTCCTTAATCTCCTTAAGAAGCGCAAGCATCTCATCCTCGTGCCCCCCAAGCCCTTTTGGCTCCGGAACTTTTGAGCCCGAAAGCTTTTTCATAAGAATAAGCGTCCTGTGGATGTAATTTCCGATATTCGAAACAAGTTCAGTATTGAGCCTCTCCTTCAATTCGTCCTCATTGAAATCCCCGTCATCACCGAAAGGTATCCCGCGTACCAAATAATACCTGAGCGCATCAACTGAATACTTGCCCGCAAGATAGACAGGGTCAATTGCATTTCCCAGCGACTTGCTCATCTTGTGCCCGTTTACTGTGAAAAAGCCGTGCGCAAAAACCTTTTTCGGGATTTCCATCTCCGCGCTCATGAGCATTGCAGGCCAAATGACACAGTGGAAGCGTGCAATGTCCTTTCCAATCAAATGAACATCTGCGGGCCAATACTTTTCCGGAGGGGAAAGGTAGTTAATTAACGCATCAAACCAAACCCAGAACCTCTGCTTCTCGTCTATTGGAAGCTTAATCCCCCATTCCAAATTGGGGCGGGAGACGCTGATGTCCTTAAGCCCGGATTTTACAAAGTTGATTGCTTCATGCCTCCTGGACTCCGGCGTGATGAATTCCTGATGCTCCTCGATATACTCAAGAATATCATCCTGGTATTTAGAAAGCTTGAAAAAGTAATTTTCCTCTGTAATCTGCTTTGGCGGCTTTTTGTGCATAGGGCAGTTGCCATTCTCAAGGTCATTCTCGGTAAGGAACGCCTCGCAACCCTCGCAATAAAGCCCTTTGTATTTCCCTTTGTAGATATCTCCCTTTTGGTATACTCTGCCAAAAACATCAAGAACATTTTTTGCATGCCTTTCTGAAGAAGTCCTAATGAAATCATCATTGCTTATCCCAAGAAGCTTCCAGGCATCCAACCATTTGCCTGCCATAATATCCGCATATTCGCCAATTTCTGAAAAACCTTTTTCATGTGCCGCCTGTGTGGTTTTGACCGAATTCTCATCAAGCCCGGTGAGGAAAAATACGTCATCTCCCCTCATCCTGTGGAACCTGGCGAAAACATCTGCAATTATGGTGGTGTATGCGCTGCCCACGCTTGGCTCGTAGTTGATATAGTATATCGGTGTCGTGATATAGAATTTTCTAGGCATGTAATCAATAATATCTGTTGAATAGCTGTTAAAAATTTACCGCCTGTTATTTGCCTTGGTAAATGTAATTTTCCATGCTCTCGAAGCTCTTTTTAACCTGCCCGAATGCCTCCTTCTCCTTTTCGCTTGATGAGGTAAGCTCAAGGAACTCAAGGTTCCTCTGGGCAGTTATTAGTTCTCCTATATGGTCTGCAACCTCGTTGGGCCTTGTGAACTGGTTCATTTCCCTCTGGTCACCGATGAGCATCCCCACCCATACCCCTATTTCACCGAATCTCCAAAGAGTAATCTGTCCGCGTTCATCTGTCCATTTGATGTAGTCGATTTTTTTCTGTATTTTCTTTTTTATGCCGTCTCCTACTTTGACCTTTTTGCTGTCCATAAGATTTACCATTGAATCCACAGTCGCCTGAACCTCTTTCCACTTTCTTTCCCTATCATCTTCCAGGTTTTTTTCAAGCCCGCTCTTCCTAAGGAGCTTTGCAAGCCCGGAAACCATTTCTGCCTCTTTCCTTGCAGCCGCCTTGTCTCCGAGCCCTTTCCTGTTTTTTATGCTTCTCTTGTGGTATTCCTACATTTTCTTAAGGACAACCTCATCTCCAACCTGCCTATCAACCCCGTTTTTAATTTCAACAGTGTTTCCGATGTAAAATTCTATTAGCGAAATTATATCGCAAATCCTTGACTCTTCATCCATTCGCATGACCGAATTTTTAGGCAGCGAGGGGATTGTCATTTTTGACTCGAAAAGCTCGTCAATTAGCTGGGCAAGCCCTGGGGCGTTAAGCTCAGGCGGCAACCCTTTTCCAAACCCTGTGCCGCGTTCGCACATTTTTTCCCCGTGCCACCCGGCTTCCACTGCAGGCATCTTTTTCGGCTCCTCCTTCTTGAAAATGCTGCAGCTCGGAAGAGAAATGATTGCAATTGCCATTGCCGCAACAAGAAGAGATCTTTTCACAGAGCCGATTCTTTTTTCTGCCAACTCCTTCTGCGCAGAGAAAACTTTGGAAGTCTCATGCATCCTCTCTGGAACTTTTACTGGCTGGCGAGATATTGGTGAGTTCATGTAAACACTCCTTAGGTGTGTTATATTATGTAGTCTAGTGTATAAAAAGCTTGCTATTTCACGTTTTCAGAAATAACTATTTTTTCTTCCTTTCCCTTGTTTCCTTTTTCTCCCAGGGGTAAACTATCCAGTCGCCGGTCTTTTTT
>CAYTXD010000194.1:0-2887 GCA_964441305.1 Microcaldota archaeon | reverse complement strand
TCTCCTCAAATGTTGTCCTGGAAAAAAAATCCCTTAATTTTGATGCTTTTTTTGAAAAGAATGCAAGCATTCTGTTTGAGGGGAGTTGCTCCAGGTTTTCGTAAGAAGCATGAAGGGAAAAGGAGTATGAGGAGGCGATTCGCCGGAAAACCCTCATTGCCAGCCTATCAAAATCCGAATCTGCAACATCGCAAGGAATGCCGGAGGATTTTGCATTGGAATGTAATTTGGAGATCCTCTCAAAAACCCTTGAAACTTCTCTTTTGCTCAGCATTCTTTCAGAAGGAATGGAATCTATTGCCTCCAACATGGGTGATATCCTCGTGAAATTAACCAAGTCCTCAACCGCCATTGTCATGGCCTGTTTAGAAGGCAATATTCTATTCGAGCTCATGTTTGTCGCCCCCGTGCATCCCTATCTCCAGGAGAGGGGGATGTATTTTGAGGCCTGGAAGCAGTCTCTGCCCCTCTTTGTGGAAAAGCAGAATTCTTTTTGGATACGGCTTCATCCCTGGATCTCTTGATGTGTTGGCCTATTATGTGGAGTTTTCCGTAGGCATGCTCCTCTATTTCTCCGCCCTCACGCCTAACCTGGTCAAGAGTTGAGTCAATTGGATCCTCATGAATGTCAACATCTAGATTGACTCCCCCATCAACCTGCGCCTTCCTTAACTCGACCAATGAATCAATTGCGCTCTTCCTAACCGGAACGCCTCTTTGTTTGTCTTTCACAACCGCGATAAGCGACTCGGCAGCAGGAGGGATATTTGAATTTTCAAAAACCCCTCTCTCGCCTGATATGGTGCTGCGGAACAAATCCTTAAACGTCAATTTTCCAAGCTGGTAGGTGGCAGTGAAAACAATCTCGTTCTCAGGGTCGGAAAGCAGGTCTATGAACATTCCGATAGCGGAAGGCACATACTCTGGAAATTCGTCCATTCCGGTTTTGATATATTCCGAGGCGGCCCTTCTTACCTCCAGTCCCTGCTCTAAATCCCCGCAGCATGCATCGCGGAGCGCCTCAAATGCCTCTCTTGGTTCCTGCCCGGAAGTGCGGTCCCTGGCAGATGAGTTGAAGGCCTTGCGTGCAAGAGCATCAACCGTGAGACGGCATAATGGAAAATCATAATTTTGTTCAAAAACCCCTTTTAATTTCTCTACCGTTGCGGGATTTCGTATCTTGGTCAAAGCCCATACTGCAAATGCCCTGACTTTGAAAGTTTCATCCTTCTGTTTCCTATACTTGATGAAACCCTGTTTTTGGGATTCGTAATTAAGGAGGTAGCTCCCTATCTCGTCAATAATTGAATTCAGTTCCGATGATTTCGAGCTCATTATGCCTTTCATCTTATCAGTGATGGACCAGATTTTCTCTTCATCGTTCTGCGTTTTTCCCTTCAATTTTTCAAGAACGGAAAGCTCGGAATCAAGTTCACTCAAATCATCAACCAGTTTAATTGCCCTTTCCGCGTTTGTGCCGATTCTTATTTTTGCAGAATTTGCAGAGTTATCATAACCCAGTGCCTCAACAAAATCTTCAAATGTCTTTACCTGCGAATCATCAAAGAAAACAGTTATCCCGGGAGCCAGCCTTTTCAAGGAAGGCCGGGTTGTGGATCTTTCTCCTAAATCTCTTAAATCAGCTTCAGGTTTAGAATCAACCCCATTATCGTTAATTTCGTCCATGGCATCCAAAATATTGGCAATTGCCGCCCTGGAAGGTGCTGGAAGGCCCGTGGAGGATGCAATAACATGCTTAAGTTCATTAGAAAGCTCTTTTGAAAAATCGCCTTCCGCCTGCGAAAGGAATTTTTGGGCAGTTGCGAGCTCCGCTTCGGTCTGCTCTTTCTGAAAGAATTCCCTGAGTTCCTCGCCGGTTGGCGGGAATCCGAGCATGAATTTAATTGTTTCTTTTTCCATAAAATCACTTGGAGTTTTCAATAATCTTCTTTGCAGAGTTTACTTTTCCCTTCACTTTGCCAGATGGCTGGCCAAGCCTCTGCTCAGCCCTTTCCATGCACCGCTTAAGTATTTTCATTTTCTCCGGCCCTGCAGATGCTGAAGATTCCGCAACCTCTGAAAGCTGGGCGTAAACCGTGTCGCTAAGAGGCCCTTTCTGCTTGTCTGGGATTTCAGTGCCCGAGGATTCCTCTAATTTATCCAGAATGTCAATTGCTTTCAATCCCCCTGACT
Organism: Microcaldota archaeon; assembly: GCA_964441305.1. GTDB lineage: Archaea > Micrarchaeota > Micrarchaeia > Anstonellales > CAYTXD01 > CAYTXD01. The sequence continues at coordinate 694 of CAYTXD010000194.1, read as the reverse complement.
CGAGAGATTCAAGTGTTGGGGGCTGGCCGATGACTGCATTTACAAAAACTTCCCAAAGCTGGGATTCAATCTTGTCGTTACCCTTTACTGGATTTGGACCTGAGGAATTTGCAGTTTCAACAAGCTCAAGTATCGCGAGCGTTGTTTCAAAATTCGCCATGCCCAGGTCAAGCGCGGACTGGAGGCGGGAAGATATTGTAGCCTCCCATCCCGAAACTTCACTTGCCGGGGAAACTCCACCTGCAATCCCTTTTTCTGTAGTATTTTTACCCTCTTCTGAATAATCCGTCTCTTCCTCTCCTTTGGAAATCTTGTTCCTTGCCGATTCGGTTTTTGTGTTGATTACCTTCCAGTATTCCGCGGCAACTTTCCTGAGCTGGTCCCGGTCATTGCTCGCAATCTCCGCGAGCCGCTCCTCAAACGTCTTTTTATCCTCTCCGGTGAACCTTTCAATAACTCTGTTTACTCCTGCCAGGGATTTTGAGCGGGATATCTGGGAAACAAATAATTTTGAATAGTGGTGTATCGCCTCGTGCCTGAGCTGGATTACCGAATCGTTCCTTCTTCGCGATGTTTTTTTGGCAAATGATAAAATGCTGGAAAATGCCGAGGCGGTTTTTGAAAAGATATTTTTGGGGGAAATGAAATCGAGAATTTGCTTTTTCGAAAATCTCTCTTTTAGCGGAATTTTTGG
>CAYTXD010000193.1:0-2940 GCA_964441305.1 Microcaldota archaeon | reverse complement strand
TCATGCTCCCAAACCCGTATTTTGAGATGTCATTTGCAACAACATAATCCGCCCCCGCTTCCTTCATTCTCTTTTCCGCCCTTTTTGCAAGCTCCTCTGCGGAAACCGACCACTCCGCTTTGAAAAGCACAACAACACACTTTCTATTCGCCTTTTTAACCTTTTCAGCAATTTTCGGCGCAGGCTTTAGTTTAAGCTCAACCTCTTTCCCACTATCAATTTTCCCTCTCTTTCTCATAACTTCAAAATCCCCTACAGCCGCGGCAAGGAATGCGTAATCTGATTTTTTTGCCTCGTTTGCTATTTCCCTTCCCATCTCCCTTATGCCCAATGCCTCAACAGCTCTCAAATAGATTGGGAACTTAACATCGCACTTTCCCCTGACAACTGTCACCTGCGCTCCCCTCAGCCACGCTTCCCTTGCAAACGCAAGCCCCATCTTTCCGCTGCTTGCATTTGAAATGAACCTAACGTCATCAATGTATTCCCTTGTCGCCCCAGCAGAAACAAGCACCCTCTTTCCTCCCATGTCATTCTTTCCAAGCCCTCTAATAACAAAATCCGCAATTTCGGAAGTGTCCGGCATCTTTGCCTTTTCCTCTGAAAAGTGGGGCATTATGAACTCCACGGCCCCAAGTTTTTCAAGGGCTCGCTTATTCTTCCCAAAAATCTCATTGTACATGCTCTTGTGCATTGCAGGAACAAAAATTATCGGTATCCGCGCGCCAATTGCGCTTGTAATGACAGTGGTGACATTAGTGTCATCAATCCCATTTGCCGCCTTTCCTATGGTGTTGGAAGTTGCAGGGGCGCAAAGAACCAAATCAACTTTCCCTTCATGCTCTCCCGCAAGCTTGACATGCTCGCACTCGCCTGTAAGCTCTGTTACTGGCTCGTTTCCGGACGCCCACCACATCAGGTCCTTCCCAACAAGCTTCTGCGCCGATTTGCTCATCACAGGGTACACTTCAGCTCCGTTCCTCATAAGTTCCCTGGCAATTTCCGGGCTTCTTGCGCACCCGACGCTTCCGCTCATGCAAAGAGCAATTTTCCTCCCGGAAAGCTTGCTTCCCAAGGAGCCTGCAATCTCCTTTGAAATATGCATAAAACCTAGTCCGTCTCAATGACAAATGCCATTATATCCTGGAGCCCGTAAAGCTTTGCAAAATGCCTTGCCTCCCTCTGGTCCCACACGCTTTTCTTGTCCCTTTTCCCCAACCTCTCATCGTAAAGGGCATGCTTGCTGTCAGCGTCAATTATCTCGACATTCCCCTTGTACATTTTCACAGTAACCTTTCCATCCACCGCCTTTTGCGTATAGTCGATGAAACCCTCCAGCGCCATCCTAATCCTTGTGAACCATTTCCCGTCATAAACAGCCCTGTTCCAAACATTGTCAATGTAACTTTTCACATCCAGTTCCCCTGAAGTGAGTGTGAGCCTCTCAAGCTCCCGGTGCGCTGCAATTAGTATGCATGCCGCAGGGCTCTCGTAAATATCCCTTGTTTTCAGCCCTGCCACCTTGTCCTCAACAACATCCATCCTTCCAATCCCGTTTTTTCCGCCTTCTTTATTGAGTGCAGGTATCACATCTTTTGTGCTCGTCACTTCCTTCATCCTCCCGTCCCTTATGGTTACTGAGACGGGAACGCCATTGTCAAAATATATCTCTGCATAAGTTGGCCTGTCTGGAGCCTTTTCAGGAGAAACAGTCCACAGGAAAATGCTGTCTTTTTCCCTGCCCTTTGCAAGCTCGTACCTCATGCTCCTTGCCCATAGGTTCTCGTCATCAGAATATGGCTTCTCCAGCGTTTTCATGGGGAGCTTTTTCTTCCTGGCATACTCGATCTCCTCATCCCTTTTCATATTCCAGTCCCTTACAGGAGCAATTATCCTGAATTCAGGCCCAAGGACATTCAGCGCATTATCCATTCGCAAATGGTCGTTTCCCATACCGCTGCTCCCGTGGGCCACTGCCTGCGCGCCTTCCTCCTTTGCAACATCCACAAGGCATTTTGCAATAAGCGGTCTGGAGAGCGATTTTGAGCCTACATACCCCTCTGCAAGGCAGTTTGCCTTAATTGCCTTCTCGACATTTTTCACAAAATCCTGCCTTGCATCAACATGCCTGAATTTTGAGGAAACTTTTTTTGCCAGCCTTTCCACATCCTTCAATTTTACTTTCTGCCCCAGGTCAACAAAAACAGGAACCACTTCAATTCCCATCTCCCGGAGCATGGATGCCATGACCACTGAATCCAGCCCCCCGGAAAAGGCAAGAACGCATTTCTCTACACCCTTGTATTCCCCCTCAAATTCCCTCTTCACCCTTTCCAACAGCATGAACTCACCTTCTTTTCAGCGCAACCACCGCGGCAGCGATATAAATGTAAACAACCGAAGCCAGGAGGGAATTAATCAGCATCTCCCTGCCAGGCACCCATTCTTCCCCCGTTCCTTCATCCCCTTCCTTCCCCTCATGTTCTGAAACTCCTTTCTTCCCCAACTCCCCTCTCATTAGGGAAGTCACTTCATCAAGCTCCTCCCCAAGAGCAAAAACTTTGTATGCAGATTTCGAGCCCCCCACCTCAAAATTATTCGAGGCATAGATGAATCTCCCCTGCCCTTGATAAATCTTTCCCCATAATGATTCCATCTCCGAGTTGTTCATCCCATCCATTCTCTCCTTCAGCTGCCTTTCCTCCCAGGTTTCAAACTCCCTGTCCGCCCCCTCCATTGACATTGCAAATGTGGCATCATATATTGCCGCCCCGTAATAGCTTTTGTTGTACGCCTCCTCGGCCGCTCTCAAATGCCACCACGAGTCATATGATGCATCACCTTTTTCCATAAGGTACTCTTCGGCATCATCCAGTGTCTTCTTGGCAAGCGGCTTCCACCTGTTCCCATCAATCTCTCCCCCCTCCTCTTCCGCCTCGT
>CAYTXD010000192.1:0-2943 GCA_964441305.1 Microcaldota archaeon | reverse complement strand
GTAATCCTGAGTGTAATGATTCTTTTTGCGAGTTTTGCAATAGCCGAAAGTGTAGAATACGGAGATGCTGACGGAATTGAAGTTTCAAGAAATTTGGAAGTTGAGGAAAGCGCATATGTCAGCACAATCACGGGAACCGCAAGCTACATGTATGAAAGCACAGTTATCCTTACGCTCAGGAATGCAGACCCGATGGAAAAAACCAATGTAAGGGTTTCAGAGGATATTGGCAATTACCCTGATGAATCAAAAAAGGTTTATTCGGAAGAGCCGGACGAGAAGGACGGGAAAACGAGGACATGGGTTATTGAGAGTATTGCACCTGGAGAAAGCGCCAGCGTGGAAATTAATGTTGACTGCAAAATAACAGGGGAGCAGCTCTCTGAAATGGTTCCCCCCGCAGTAACAGCAGAATCAGAGGAAGTAATAATTGACGTTGATGACAGCGCGGATGTAGGAGATATTGTGGGTGTAATGGTCACAACCATCCAGGGAGAGCCAGTGCCGCAGGCGTCTGTTGACGCAGTTTCCCCTTCAGGCGAAGTGATAAGCATGGTTACTGATGCGGAGGGAAAGGCAGAATATGTTGCCGAGGAGGCTGGGGTGTACAGCTATGTTGTTTCCGATTTCAGGGCAAAGAATTATGCATCAACAGAAGTAAAGAAGCTTGTTGAAAGCCCCCCAATCACCGCATCAATACAGCAGGACGATGAGGAACTCACAGATGCCCTTGGGCAGTTTTCCACAATAATTGCAGGGCTCATGTTTGTTGCACTCGTGCTGCTCGCAATAATTGCATACTATTCCATGAAAGGGGAGGGCTCGGAAGAAGCTGATGCCAATATCGAGATGCCGGAAGCAAAGCAGGAACCCGGGCCTGCGCCAAGCGAGGAGGAAGAGGAGGAGGAAAGCTCGTTCAAGGAGGAAACTGAGCGCCTTCAGAGGGCAAAGGAGATAACCAGGAAGATACTTGAGAACAGGAAGAAGGAACTCAGGAAGATGGGGCAGGACAAGACGAAAGATGAGGATGTGGAAAAGAAGAAGATAGTGCCTTCCAAAAAGTCAAAAAAGAAGGGAAAGAAAAACAAGTTCAGCGACAAGAAATGAGCAATAGCGCGTATATTTAAATCCGCCAACGCCCAGTTGGCACTACCCGTTTTTTACCAGTTCATGCCCATATTAAATAAAGCCAAAATCCTGTTTGGCACTGCTCTTTTTGCTTTACCATGGAACCTTTTTCAGGCCCAGCCTGTTTGCCGCAAAGTTTGCTCCGACATGAAGCAAAAAGGTGAGCAGCAAGAGGAAAATTATGTTTGGCAGTGTGAGCATTTTGGGCGCGAGTGGAACCACAAAGAAAAGCGCGAAAATGAAAAACAGGAGCTGGTCAAGCAAAATGGAGGGGTGGCCGGGGTACATGCCCATTCTTCTTTTAATGAAAGAGCCCGCAAGGTCGCCGAACATCGTGCCAAGGCCGAGCAGAAGCCCGCCAAGCAGATAGTGGATCGGATTTGGGTAAAAGGAAAATGCGGTGCCCGGGAGGATGAATGCCTCAACTCCCCCAATAAGTATTCCTGAAATTATTCCTGCTACAAAACCCCTTATCGTCTTCCCCCTACCGAATATTCTGCGGTGGTCGGTGAAGCGGAAGTTGAAATCCATCGGCGGCCCCCCGCCCAAAAGAACCGGAACAGAGTTTGCAACATAGGCGGGAAGGATAAAGAGAATTAAACTTGCTATAGTTATGAGCATAACAATACCACAATCTTTTAAATTTACCAATCTTTATTAGCTTATGGCAAAAATTCCAAAAAGAATCAATAAAAGGATTATTCTGTATGGGGCTGTTGCGCTTTTCTTGGTTTTCATGACTGTTACAGTGGGGCTTATTGTGCTTGCTGCAATGGGGAGCGCCCCGGTTGAAGAGGATTGTGTGGGAGTGGTCAGAATTGAAGGGGAAATAACAACGCAGGGGATTCCGGAAACGCTTTTCGAGCCGGGAAAAAAGGGGTCCGAGGATATGGCGGAGTTGATTGATGAAGTGAATGAAAAAGACCATGTAAAATCGGTTGTCTTCATAATCGACTCTCCTGGAGGGAGCGTATTTGCAAGCAAGGAGATTTACGATGCAGTTGAAAGAATAGAAAAGCCGAAGGTGGCGTATTTCAGGGAGACAGCGGCAAGCGGGGCATATTACGTTGCAAGCGGCACGGATTATATTGTGTCCGATTCCGCAACCCTCACAGGGAGCATCGGTGTTGTTAGCATGGGAATGGACCTGAGCGGGCTTTTTGAGAACCTTGGGGTGAATATGACGATAGTGAAGACAGGGGATAAGAAGGATATTGGGGGTTTCTCAAGGAAAATGACAGAAGAGGAAAGGGAAATTATGCAGGAGATAGTTGATGAGATGTTTGCGGAATTCAGGGGGGCGATAATTAAGGCGAGGGGTGAAAAGCTTGATTCGGACAGGTTCGGAGAGGTTCTGGATGGCAGGATACTTACCGGAAAGCAGGCGTATGAAATAGGCCTTGTTGACGAGCTTGGCGGGAAGGATGATGCAGTAAGGCATGCTGCAAACATGGCGGGAATTGAGGATGAGCCGAAAATCTGCGAGCTGAACCAGGAAGGGGGAGGCGGTTTCGGGAGCATTTTCGAGCAGGCGGGAAGCGCGCTTGGAAGGGGTTTTTTCAGTGGACTCGAAGAAGATACAATCTCTGTTAGATACCAGTGACCCCAGGAAGGTCAAGTTAAGGACATTGCTTTTCGGCGGGGCGTTCATAATTCTTTTGCTTTTGGCAATAGCGCTGACGCTTTCAGAAGGGCTGGAGCTGCCGGAATTTCTGGAGCCGGAAGAGCCGGGTGAGTTAGAGGAAGAAACGCCGGTTGATGAAATTGTTCCCGATGAGATGCCAGAGGAAATTCCGGTTGAGGAATTCATACCTG
>CAYTXD010000191.1:0-2951 GCA_964441305.1 Microcaldota archaeon | reverse complement strand
ATTGACGGGAACCTTCCAGGAAAACAAGGATTGAAACCATCAATATATGCAAGGGCGTCTTGCCTATGCTCGCATTGACGGGAACCTTCCAGGAAAACAAGGATTGAAACAAAAAATTGCGCTTCGACTCCCGCTGTTAATACCAATTGACGGGAACCTTCCAGGAAAACAAGGATTGAAACGATTGTGTAATTATACCAGCAACCTATCCGAGCAAAATTGACGGGAACCTTCCAGGAAAACAAGGATTGAAACGCGAAATCGCTTCAGGGTTTGCCGGCATGGATGAAATTGACGGGAACCTTCCAGGAAAACAAGGATTGAAACTGCCAGGTCCAGAACTCGCAGCGCCTTAAAAAATCTGATTGACGGGAACCTTCCAGGAAAACAAGGATTGAAACTTCCAATCCTCGTAAGCCCATCCGCCTTGTGCTGCATTGACGGGAACCTTCCAGGAAAACAAGGATTGAAACTTAAAAAGTTAGTAACATATACACAAGTTTCTCCAAATTGACGGGAACCTTCCAGGAAAACAAGGATTGAAACGCAAAAGATTGTTTTGATGCTGTTAATGAAGAGCGATTGACGGGAACCTTCCAGGAAAACAAGGATTGAAACTCTATCAATGGAAAACCTGTTGAAACCGCCTTAAACATTGACGGGAACCTTCCAGGAAAACAAGGATTGAAACCGGAAAATGCAGACCACTGAGAAAATAAGCGCTGAGGATTGACGGGAACCTTCCAGGAAAACAAGGATTGAAACCTGATGCGTCGCCCCGCCGCGATTGGCAAACAACTGATTGACGGGAACCTTCCAGGAAAACAAGGATTGAAACTATAATCGGGTAAAATCTTTTTGTCTCAAGCACAGTCAAAAGTTTTGACTGAATCCATTCTGGGAGTTCACCGATTTCTTCTAATACTAAGATACCATCATTCGCAAGTTCAAAAGCGCCCGCCTTATCCTGTGACGCCCCGGAAAAAGCTCCTTTTGCATAACCAAATAACTCAGACTCCACAAGTGTTTCAGGAAGGGCAGCACAATTACATGGTATAACCGGAAAAGCACTGTCAAAAGACTTCGCGAACTTGCCAATCGGAAAATCAATAAAAAGGCTCTTTCCTACACCAGTAGGACCACATATTAATAATGGCTGAACTTTTTCCTTGGCATCAGCTTCTTCCAACAAGACATCACACGTCACTTCAAATTCTTTTAAAGTTTCACTCAATCCAGGAGGTACCAGCCACCTTTTTATTGCCTTATCCTTATTGGCGATCTGATTTCTTTTTGCCATATCCAAATCCTTCCTAAATTTTATAGATTCATAAAACAAAATAAATTTCATTTTTTAAATCGAAAATCAAGAATGCTTACTATTCAAACAGCCTTACACCCAAACCATATTGTAAAAATTAACAATAAATTTATATAGTTAATAAAAATATCTCTTCGTTAAAAGGCTTCGGCATATTTTTTTCATTTCCTGTTCTACAAAAATGATCAGGAAATATAAATATGAATTTATCAGAAGAACTGGGAAAGCCCCTAACAGTCACAGAAGTCTCCGAGATCTTAGGCATTGACCAAAGAACGGTCAGGAAGTATGCTTATGATTTAGAGGGCGTCTGGATTGCTGGGCGCTGGCGGTTCTTTGAAAATCGGATAAGGAGAATTATCAATGCCAGCACTATGCAAACGACGTGGCACACTGCGCTGGAGAGGCAAGGTGATAATCGACGGCGAGACGAAAGCGACCAAATGGTTCGGCCAGGGCAAACAAGGCGGCAAGGAGTACAAGAAAGCGGTCGCCTGGGAGGAGGCAAAAAGAAAGGAAATTATGTCGACTCCGAAGACGGAGATCCCCACAAACTCTTTGACGATTAAACGCTGGATCAACACATATCTCAATGATGTAAAAAGGCGGTTTATAGAGAAAACATATAAAGAGAAATGGGCGGCCTTTAAAAGATTTCTTGAGTATTATGATAAAGATTCAGCGGTCGAGAGCATTGATGTTCAAGGTACAATGCGCATGCTTCAAAAACAGTATGATAATAGATCAGGGTATGCGGCAAATAAGGATCGCAAGAATTTGGCGAGTGCTTGGAATTGGGGAATGAAGTTCATTCCTGGATTTCCCGATATTCCTAATCCTTTTCTTAGGGTGCCCAAATACCCGGAAGAACGCAAGCCACGTTATGTTCCCCCTGAGAAGGATTTCTGGAAAGTGTATGAGCAAACTTCCAGGCAAGACCGTTTGATGTTGACTGCCTTTCTGCATCTCGCGGCTCGACGAAGCGAAATTTTCAGGCTCAGGTGGCAAGACATTGATTGGCATAATAACCAGGTGCGTCTATTCACCAAAAAAACACGCTCAAGTTCCTGGAAACAAAATTGGATACCCATGACTAAGGAGCTGAAGGAAGAATTGCTGAAGTGGCATGGTGAACAACCGGTTTCGTCCGAGTATGTTTTTGTTTGCACCCATACCTATGAGAAAGGTTGCAAACATGTCCAATATGGACAGCCGTTCCTGAATCGCCAGAAATTTCTGCCGAACCTTTGCGAAAAAGCTGAGGTGCCAGAATTCGGATTTCATGCTATCAGGCATTTGAGCGCTACCATCCTCTACAAAGCCGGTTACAAGATCAGCACCATTCAGCGGATTCTGCGGCATGAGTCGCCGACCACGACAGAACGCTATCTAAAAAGTCTGGGCTTTGATGATGAGGTAATCGAAGCGGTAGAGACATTTTCACACAGAAACAAGAAGGATAATGTGGTCCAGTTTCCGGCCACAAAAAAGGCTCTCGAAGATGCATCTTCGAGAGCCTAAGGTATCCACCCGAGGTATCCACCCCGGGAGTTGAAAGCAAATGACTTATAACCCCTTAGAATTGCTGGTGGTCCCAGCGGGACTCGAACCCGCGTTTCCGGCGTGAGAG
>CAYTXD010000190.1:0-2963 GCA_964441305.1 Microcaldota archaeon | reverse complement strand
ATTATAGGGGTGGGGTTGAGGATTTTTGGAATAGCGGACCAGGCGAATGTGTTAGACAGGATGCTTTCATTTCCAATAGAGATTTACATATTTGCGGTGTTTTTTGCACCAATAGCGGAGGAGATTTTCTTCAGGGGGCTGCTTTACCCAAAGCTTGGGGTTATCGGCTCAAGCTTAATTTTCTCTATTGGGCATTTTGGCTTTAATTCAATGGCAGAGCTGGTTGCAACATTTGCGATTGGAATTGTATTGTGCTTGATTTACAAATGGAGGAAAAGCATTGTCGCTCCCGCTGTTGCCCATGTTCTTTTTAATTTGGCTTCCATTTCGCTTATGCTTCTTGCAAAATATGTTTTTGGATGGGTATGAATATGATTACGTTGGGAATAGAGAGCACTGCTCACACGCTTGGGGTTGGTATCTCGGATAACGGGAAAATTCTTGCAAATGGGAAGAGCATGTACAAGCCTAAAAAAGAGGGAATTTTGCCAAGAAAAGCGGCAGACCACCATGCGGAGGTTTTCCAGGAGATTCTTGAGAATGCGCTGGAGAAGGCGGGCGTTTCCCTTGCAGAAATTGAGCTTTTTGCATTCTCCCAGGGGCCCGGAATTGGCGCGTGCCTCAGGGCTTCGTGCATTGGGGCAAAATACCTTTCATCAAAATATGAAAAGCCCATTATTGGCGTGAACCATTGCGAGGCGCATTTGGTTATTTCAAAGGGAATGCTCGGAATGGAGGATCCGCTTTCCCTTTATGTCAGCGGAGGGAATACTCAGGTTATTGCTGAGCGCGGGGAGGGTTATGAAGTGCTTGGGGAAACGCTGGATATCGGGGTTGGGAATTTGTTTGACACTTTTGGCAGGAGTATGGGGCTTGAGTTTGCGCACGGAAGCGTGCTTTCCGCGCTTGCGGAAAAGGGAGGCTACATTGGAATGCCTTATACTGTCAAGGGGATGAATTTTGCATTTTCCGGGCTTCTTACACATGCAGTAAAGGCGCTGGAAAAGGAAAGGAAGGAAGATATTGCATATTCGTTAATGGAAACTGCTTTTGCCGAATTGTGCGAGGCAACGGAGCGCGCATTGTGCCTTACCAAAAAGAAAGAGGTGCAGGTGTGCGGAGGAGTTGCACAAAATAAGCACTTGCAGGAAATGCTAAAGGAGATGTGTGCTGAACATGGTGCGCGCTTTGGTGTGACTAAAGGGGAATACAACGCGGACAACGGCGCGATGATTGCATATACTGGGGAGCTGAATTACAAAAAGGGAGAGCGGCTTGCGCTAAAGGATGCAAAGCCAAGGCAGAAATGGAGAATTGATGAAGTTTAGTTTTATTGATGATAATCCAGGGCAGTGATTGCCTAAAGTGAAAGCAGTCAATACTTGAATCTTCTTTCATATTCTTTATGATTAAACCATTCTAGCACAATCGTAACAATCTCAATAGAATTGCCTTTGATTGTATAGACCAATCTCCATGCGTTTGGGAGATCGTATTTCCAAAGGTTGTCAATACCGTATTTCTCCTTATATTCTTTTGGCCAAAGTTTCTTTGGAATTCTGATACCAACAAATGGATCCTTCTTTAAGTCATCGAAAGCACGATTAATGAATTCAAATAATTCATGATCATCAAATTTGCATTTCTTAAGTTTATCAAAGGCTTTCTTTATTGATTCGTCTGCAAAAGCAAAGATTATTTTTCTTTTGTCATTCTTTATCTGACCACTAAATTTTTATTTTTCAAAATTTTGCTGACTCCTTCAGGATCCCAGATCCATATAATGGAGCCATCTTCAGATATGTGGATTTTTCCAGAATATTCTAAATAATCCAGAATTAGGTTGAAAGTTTGATACATAATTTTTTTTGGTAAATTACGTAGTTATTGCACTTTCAAATGGTATTCTTCTAAAAAGAAGGTTCATTATTATAAGTGGGAAAACGATAAGTTTGTCAATATGCCATTGGAGAAAAATAGGATGTATATGCCCCGCGATAAGCTAAAACGTCCGCCATTCTATCCTCCCACTGGACCATCTTATATATGTTTACAAAAGGATTGCAAATTCTTTGCATATTGCGATGGGGAATGGAAACATGTTACACATAAGTTACTGAGTGGCCTTAAAGCTTATGAGAGGAAGATTGTAGGAAAAAACGAAAAAGAAAGAAGAAGGAAGCGCTCATCGCCCCAGTAATCTTGGCTTCAGAAGATGGAAAATTTCGGGGGTTTCAAACTGATCTGCGGCACTGGATGCTTATTTCTCCATCAGAAGCATCAGGCAGTGTTCCTTTCCATATTGCTCAGAAGTAAGTACTGTCCTTCTAATTTCAACAGGTTTCAAACCACGGAAATAGTTCATTATTTCATCTTCTGAATAAGGCCCGCTATACATTTTTTGTCCCATTATTTCAGTAATGCTTTCATCTTCGCTGTGGCCTTCTGGCGGCGGCTCGTTTACGAAAAGCAAAAAGTATCCCCCGTCTTTTAGTGCAGATGTAATTTTCATTGCTGATTTTTTGAAATTTTCTTTATCAAGGCAGAGCATCGAGTAAATTGAAATGATTCCGTCAAATTCCTCTTTGAAATCAATTTCAGTCATGGACATTGTTTTGAATTTTGCCTGGGGGACATTTTTCCTTGCAAGATTTGCCATTTTATCCGACAAGTCGATGCCAAGCACATCGAATCTTTTTTCAACAAGATATTTTGTAATCGGGATTCCTGGGCCGCAGCCGATATCAAGAATTTTGGCGGATTTTGGAAGTTTAATGCAGAAGAGTTCAAGCATATCTGCGCAATTTTCATTTTTCATGCATGAGCATATTGCCATGGAAACAATATTGTCCCATGCATTTTTGTTTAATTTAAGTATATCCATAGGAAGAATATCTAACGGAATAATAATAGGCCGTTGAAAAATTAATAACACTTTTCCTAGCTTTTGTTTATACGCTCTA
>CAYTXD010000189.1:0-2969 GCA_964441305.1 Microcaldota archaeon | reverse complement strand
TGATGAGCTCAGAGGGGATTATTCTGGACAAAGCGTCTGTTCTGCCAGGAGGAGAGAGCCATGCATTTACAGATTCAAACAATGATAAATATGTTATTTCCGCGTCAAAAGTGGATTCCTACAATGGGAACGCACAAATTTCAGTCAGCAAGAATGGCGTCACAATAGCTGACACTTCCGTTGCCCTGGGGGGATATATAGAGGTGGGAAACAGGGCTTTCCAGTTTTCAGATATTGGAAAATTGCAGTCGGATACTGCTGTTCCCAATGCCATTCTTTCAGTTGAAACTGATATAGGGCCCCCTCTTTTTTCCAAGGACAGGTATCTACAAATCGCGCCCAATGATCATGGTTTTAGCTGGATACCGACAGAAGAGACCAGCTCGCTTACAATGATCGACGTGCTTTCTGTCGGAGTGGGCAATTCGGGCGAATTTGCAACTATTAAACTGGAAAAGCAAGAGGCAGTGAAAGCAATAGTGAATGTTGGCGATTGTTTGGAAACCACATTCGACCAATTGGGTGATTATCCGGAGTACGCGGGCCAGGTAATCAGGATTAGGCTGGATGGGATTAGCGTCCCAAAAACAGAATCAAACGCATGTGAGTTGTGCTTTGGCCCTTCAGTAAATTTGGCAGTTTTGGATGAGAGTAACAATTCGGTTAAAACCATTAAGTCATTTGAAAGGCAGACACAGGATGTAACCCTTCCGGATGGAACAATTTTGCAGGTTTTGCCCGAAGTTCTTGCCGTAGACCATAAGGGAAGGGAAAATGCATCTTGGATTAATTTCAACCTTAGCGGCATAGGTACTGGTCACCTAGTAGGCAATCTCAACAAAGGAGATATTTCTGCAGATATGTTCTGGGTAAATCAAATTAGCGCCTTTATAAAAGTCAACAGTTTTGGAAGTTCTGAAGAATATATGTTTCCATATGTTGAAAACGGGGGAGTTGGTTATAGGCAGGGAGCTTCCTCCAATCAGTATGAGTTGGATTTCAGGGGGACTTTGAGGCAGGTGCCGGACAGGAGAAAGTAGGTAGTTTTATTTCAGCTACTTCCTGATAAATCAATGCCTTACAAATAAAAACAAGGCAACTATTCCCAGAGTTATGAATTTCGCCGGGGCGCAGGATGTTTCATCATCTACGTCTATGTTTTCCAGCCCAAGATCCATTCCTTCCGGAACAATCTCGGAAGCGTCGAATCCTGCCCCGTTATGTGTTTCGTTTTCATCCTCTGTTTCATTGGAATCAGGCGCAGCTGCCCCATCATATTGGGAAGGTGGAATAGATGCTCCTGGTGCAAGGTTGGTAGTTCCATCTGTTTGAATTCTGTAGTTCAACATAACCCTGTTCCTGAAACCCCCTTCAGTCATATTGTAATGTTCGGTGTCAGTAATTTCAACAACTGCATAATTGCCGTCACGGGTCTTTATTGCATAAACTCCCTGTTCAACATAGTCGCAGTCCTGGTAGTCCTTTCCATCATCAAAATATCCTGAAGTGGGAATTGTTTTTACTTTTTCAAATGTCCCTGCAAGGTCAACGTAATTCGCGCACCATGCCGGCTGGTCCCAGGGCTCCACAATAATGTCAAGCTGCTCATAGTCGAAATAGTTGTCGCTCATCATCTCGTCGTCCGAAAAAACGGTATTTGTTGAAAGCACAATTGCCCTTGAGCCGTTAGAATCCAAAACTGCATAACCCTCCTGAACCTCGGCAAATGCAATGCATGAGAGAAGCATTAAGCAAACGGCAAATAATTTTTTCATTAAACCACCGAAAATTAGTTGGAAAAGAACTTTTATAAGGAATATGCTTACTCGTAATTGTAGGAAGTCATGCCATTCATCGCGCCTCTTGTAAAGCGGATTATTGCATCTGCATTGATAATTACTGAAAGCCTTTCAGGGTTTGATATAAAATCTATTTCTGAGAGTGTCCCGTATCTTTTGTTATTCTTAATTGCCTTAAGTACGCCGAGGCCTGGCCTTCTGCTCGCCAATCTTGACCTTCCCTCCCTTATTTCCGGGACTTGTTCGGTTATTGAATCGAACATTGCCCGCGCGTAATTTTCATTCCACGAGCCGTAATAGAGCTCCTCGTGCCCCTTTGCGGCCGGAACTCCGTAGGAGTTGCAGTGAATAGAAATTGTAACTATTCTTATGTTGCTTCCAAACCTTTCCTGCGCTTCGGAATAGCCCCATGTGATTGCACCGTATCTAGGAGGTCTTATGTCGTCCGGGGGCGTGTCGTTTTCAAAAGATTCGTCAGTTGAAAGTATTGGAATATCTTGCTCCCGCGCCCTGTTGAAAAACTCGTTTGCATATACCCTTGCAATTTTTGCCTCCTGCACCCTTGTCTGGAAGCCTGCATCATTTTGCTCAATTTCTCCTTCGCTGCCATATTGCCGTGCAACCCTTTCCGCCTCCTTCATTGTCCTTGCAGTGTAAATTGCTGTAGCGCCCGGGTCTGAGCCGCCGTGTCCGGGGTTCACCAAAATAACTAAATTTTCTGGCTTTTCAACAAGGGGCTCAAGCACCTTGAAATATGAGGAAATTTGCCTTATTTCATCGCTGAATTTGTCTGCTTCAGGGGTGTAGTAGATTTTTCCGTTAAGCACTCTGCCGATGGTATTTTCATACTCAAACCTGTTGAATTCCTTGTCAAGCCATCCATCATAAATTATGTCATCTCCGTCAATTTCATAAATTACTATTGCACGCATGTCTGTTTGCTTTGAATCAATGAGCTCTTTTTGAGGCATTCCATTTAAACGCGACTTAGAAATTTCATCGTCATATTTGGAATCATGGTGGGCATTCCTGTCAGTTATTGTTATTATCATTGAAAGCCTGCAATTTCCATTGGAATCCGTGCCCAGTTTGTAGCCCTTGTATTCCGGCTTTTTTCCAGCAGAAACTGCATTGTCAATTAGCTCTTTCATCTTTTGATATTTTGCAATT
>CAYTXD010000188.1:0-2976 GCA_964441305.1 Microcaldota archaeon | reverse complement strand
TTTTTCACCGATGATCAATTACGCATCGTAAGTCGTAGAAACCAAGACTTTTTTAAAGACAAAATTTCCGAAATTCTCAGGTATCATATTGATAAAAGTAACAAAAAAGCAGTTAGTATTGCTGCTCTTATCGAAAACATAATGTATGATTCCGAAGGAGTATTTGGAAGTGATTTATTCCCAGTTTCCAAAGAAGAAGCATTGAGAACTGCAGGGGAGGTGCTTAATGATGAAGACTATACCCAAAAATCATTTTTAATTAGTTTATTGGGTTTACAGAGATATGACTCTAAACTGATAGACGATATATTAGCAGATGTAATGACTAACAACAACTTTGATGATGAAATGAGACGGAAAGCTGCCATCTTTCTTGAACGAAAAGGCAATACCGAAGCAATACGTTATCTAGAAAAAATCAAAGAAAAGAACTCCAAATAAAAAGGGTCGATTCCTCCCCGGCCCACTACTTTTTTTCTTTCAATATCTCAAAATTCTCGTAAATGTGCATCAAAACATCTGCGAATGTTTTTAGCAGGAGAAACATTGTCACATACATGCTTACGACCATTTTAGATACGACTGAAGTCCCCGAAATTGCAGATGAAAAATTTGAGAAAGCCCCTATAATCAGGTGCATGGGAATTATTCTTGCATATGGGAAAAACAACAAATGGCCTATGTTTCTCTTCCTTGTTTTCATTTTAATGTTGCTGATAAATGAGTACGTGTGGTTGAGGAGGAATATTCCGCAACTTGCCATCACTGGGTAGATTTCAGGCCCTGCAAGAAGCTTTTCCAAATCAAAGTTTGAGATTATGAAAAGCAAATAGCCAACATGAAAAACCCCATAATGGACTGCAAAGAAAACCGCTGTTTTTGTTTTTGTAGCAACTGTAGGCTCCACATGTCTTCCATTAATCTTGAATCCAGCAGTTGAAAAATCCTTCAGCATGAGTATTCTGAAGAAGTTGGACAGGCCTATCAATATGCTCTGAACCCAGAAAACAAATAGTATTGTGCCAATGCTCCAGCTTTCCAGGATTGCGAAAACTATTATAAACAAATTTGAAAAAACAAGCATCAATGTTGAGCCGTGCTTCAAGGAGTTCCAAACCTCTTTAAGATCAAGAGGTACGAAACCCTTGCCCTTTCCTTTTTTTATCATATCTTCCCCCAACCAACCCATATTCAAAACCCAACTTACCCACTCTTAAAACATTACACAGTTTCACTCCCTGCCTCTCTCTTCTTCCCCGAATAATCCATCCTCTCCCGCTTCCAGGGGGAATCATACTTTTCGCCAATCTGCTCCTCAATTGATTTCCCCTGCTTTATTGCAAGCGCGACGTGCCCATTTTCAATAAGCTCGCTTTCATCTGAAACTGCAAAATCTCCTGCAAGCTTCACTATTCCGCTTAACTCCCTCAAACGCAAAGTAATCCCCTGCTCATCATCAATTTCCCTTGCGCGCTTCCCCGCCTCCTCAATTACAAGCTCAACCCCCTCTTTTTCCATGTGCGGAATCCTCCCATCCCTCCTAATCTCCTGAGCGATGAACTGCGCAACCTTCCCCCTATTCTCCTCATTATCCTCCATTGAGGTTTTCATCAACACCTCATACCCGTTCCCAATAATCCTTGAGCGGAGAGCGGGAAGCATCTGTTTCAAGTCATTCACATTTGACGATGCAACAAGCATGAAATCGCATGGCACCCCGTCAACGCGAACAGATGCGCCGGTGGAAGATGGGTTCCTTCCACTTATTGGAAATTTCCCCTCCTGCATTGCGGTAAGCAGGTGCCTCTGCAAATATGCAAGCGCGGACACCTCATCAATGAAAAGCACCCCTTCATGCGCCTCATGCACTGCGCCGGGCACAACTCTCAAATAAGGAAGAGTTCCCGCTTTCCCGTGCCCCCCATACGGGTCATGCCTCACATCCCCCAGCAACTCTGTTTCGGATGCGCCCGTTGCCTGCACGAATGTATTCCTCTCGCAAGGAAGAATCACATTCCTTTTGCTCCTCTCCCTCTCCTCACTCACCTTTTCCATCTCCTTCTCCCCAAATACCCTAACCTGGTTTCCAGCCCTCTCAAAATAGAATATCTCTTCCCCCCCCTCGATTTCCCCCCGCACAACATCCTCCCTTTTCGGCGCCTCTATTCCAAAGGCAACTTCCTGCCTTTCCCGTGAATACTTCTCCGCACCGCATGAGGGGCATGCTTCCACTTCAGGAGAACTTACATGCGCGCACCTCCTGCACCTGTACCCAAGCTTTTCGGAAACCTCCAAAGGAACTTTTGAAATAGAAAGCAGCTTTCCCCCCTTCGCCTCTTCCCCCTTCATCTCTCCTCCTTTCCTCGCTTCAAGAAGCGGCCTTTCAGGATTTCTTGGGTTATGCAAAACACTTACCTCGAACTCCGGCTTTGGCATTATTGATGAGATTGCCTGCGCAACCATCGATTTACCCGTTCCCGGAGGCCCAACTAAAAGCAAGTTCCTTCCCTGCCTGGCGGCAACTCTCGCAATTCTCACTGCCTCCTCCTGGCCTATAATAAGAGAAAAAGCATCTTTTGGGTTTGATACTTCAGAAGTGTCTGAAAATTGCATGAGCTTATTTTATTTAAGAAGTTAAAATATGTTTCTGAAAAATAAAAGAAGAAAAAGAGAAAAGGCCTATGCCTTTGTCTCAATTGCTACAGAAGGCGGCTTCCTGAAGACGTTGCCCATCCTTATTCCAAGAAGAACTTTAACACCCTGCTTGTCCGCAAGATCCGCAAGCCTCTGGGTGATAATCCCATCAAAGACAACTGCCCCTATGTCTTTTCCTTCTTCAAGGGTTTTCAGCATATCCCTAACCGGAATCTCCTTCTTCATTTTCATTCCGTTGTCGTAAAGCCTCGCCCTTAAAGTGTTCTCCAGCTCATCAAGGGAAGACTTTAGCTCATCCGGCACTTCAGGCGCTTCGCCTTT
>CAYTXD010000187.1:0-2985 GCA_964441305.1 Microcaldota archaeon | reverse complement strand
GGTTCGGGAACCCTTTTGGATTCTATCGGGGTGTCAGAATTATCAGGAACGACACATCCAGGATAAAATGCTTTCTTTCAAGAGATGTTTTCCCAAGAAGATTGCTCAATGAACGGAGAAGCGATTTGTCCAGGTCTGCAACCAGGAACCTTGCCCAGATATCAGTTATCCCGTATAGTTGGTTTTTTGCAAAAAGCAGCTCCCCGGATAAATCTTTTGAAAATTCCATGTATTCTTTCGCATGTTCTTCCAGGAGGAAAAGCTCTTCTGAAAATGCAATAGATTTGCCAAATGAAGGGGCCACGGATATGTTGAAAATCTCGTCATAAGAGTTCATGTCTTTGCTGTCCAATGCTCGCCTTGCTTCCTTTTCCAAAAGGGATATTTCACTTATGTGCTTTCTCATGCTTTCTGAAATGCC
Organism: Microcaldota archaeon; assembly: GCA_964441305.1. Classification (GTDB taxonomy): domain Archaea; phylum Micrarchaeota; class Micrarchaeia; order Anstonellales; family CAYTXD01; genus CAYTXD01. The sequence goes on along the minus strand of CAYTXD010000187.1, from coordinate 2,564 downwards.
CGCCAGCCTTTCTTCAATTTTCAGCGCTTCGCTCCTTTTTGCCTTAATCATCATGCAATGGAATAACTTTGCAAAAAATGAGGGATTTTTCCCTGTTTTATTGCCTGGGGAACCAGATGCTCTCTGGGGGTTTTTGAAATTATGCATGGTTATCAGTAAAATTGGCTTTAAAAAATTTATAAAGATTGTGTCAATTAGTGAAAAATTATTTATAGAGTGCTTTTAATAAGCTATTTTTCCAATTAAATGCGGTGAGAGAATGCTGAAAAAAGACACTTTGAAATTCGCAATTCCCAATAAGGGCCGGCTCAGCGAGCGCTCTGTAAAAATACTTGAGAAAATTGGCATAAGGATTACGGGCTCCGGGGACCGGAAGCTTTTTGGCGCAACTTCGGACCCGGATGTGCAGGTGCTTTTTGTGAGGGCGGAGGATATTCCCAAATATGTTGAGATGGGTGCCGCAGACATTGGAATTACCGGTTATGATTTGGTGAAGGAGAAGAAGGCGAGGGTAAAGAAGCTAAATGAGCTTCCATTTGGGTATTGCTCAGTATGCGTTGCATCAAGGGATTATCATGATATAGATCAGCTTAAGGGAAAGAGGGTTGCAACCTCATTTCCAAATATTGCCAAGGAGTTTTTCAAGAAAAATAAAGTCAAAGTGGACATAGTTGAAATTAGCGGAGCTGCAGAAATTACTCCGCACTTGGGCGTTGCAGAGGCAATTGTTGACTTGGTAAGCTCGGGCACAACGCTTGAGATGAATGGGCTGAGAGTAATTGAAAGGATACTGGAAAGCAGCGCAGTGGTTATTGCAAACAAGGATAGTATGGAAGAGAGGAAAAGGCAGTTTGAGAAAATCGAGCTTGCAATATCAGGCATGCTTCTTGGGGAGAAGAAGAAGTATGTGATGATGAACGTGGAAAAAAAGGACTTGGAAAAGGTTCTCATGATTGTTCCTTCCATGCGCTCCCCTACCGTTCTGCACCTTGCAAATGAGGAGGAGGTTGCAATACATGTTGTTATTGACAAGGATGAGATTTCACAGGTTATGCACGACTTGAAGGTGGCGGGGGCAAAAGATATTTTGGTTCTCAGCACTGAAAGGGTCACGCCTTAGTTGATATTATGGAAATAGGCATAATCGACTATAATGCAGGCAATCTCAAAAGCGTCCAGAATGCATTTTCAAAGTTGGGAGTGGAAACCAGGATTGTCAGTGAAGCAGAGGGGCTTGGGAAGGTTGATGGAATAGTGCTTCCGGGTGTTGGCTCATTCTCGCGCTCAAAAAACCTTGATGAGATGAGGGAAGAATTGCTTGAGAGGATGGAGGAGAAGCCGTTTCTTGGAATATGCCTTGGGATGCAGCTTTTGTTTGAGGCAAGCACTGAATCGCCTGACAAGGGGCTTGGGGTTTTCAGGGGAACATTAGTGAAGCTTAATGCGCCAAAAGTCCCGCACATGGGATGGAATAATCTTGAGATTGACAAGAAAACTCCCCTGTTGGAAGGAATAGATGAGAATGACCGATTCTACTTTGTGCATTCCTATGCAGTGATGGAAAGCGAAAAGGCAATTGCATTAACTGAATATTGTGAGAGGTTTGTTAGTGCAGTTGGTGAAAAGAATGTTTATGGATTGCAGTTCCACCCGGAAAAAAGCGGTGAGAAAGGGCTAAAGATACTTGAGAATTTTGTTTCTGTTTGCAAAAGCTAAACCAAAGGATGTTCAAGCAACTCCTGCAATTCTGGCTTTAGTGATTCGAAAAGCCCGGAATACTCAATAACTGTTTTGACAATGAAGTCCTCAATGTTAGGGGAGAGCTTTTTTCCTCTTCTTAGGTATACTGGAGAATTAATTTCTTGTTCCAAATTATTTATGAGTTCAAAAAGAGCTTTGTTCACAAGGGAAAAAAACGAGCCCTTGTTCATGCTGGTATGTTTGTGTGCATCCTTAAGACCCTTTTCTGCAGCAAGATGCAGGACTTTCCTTTTTCTTTCCGAGAGTTTGTTGAACTCCCTGCATATAAGCACCGAAAGCTCCTGCCTCTGAACATTCCTTACTGCCAAATCCTCGCTGCTTGCAGTTGCGCGTTGCTCAAAAAGGTTCATTATTGCAAGGGTATCTTTCTCTCCCCCTCTTGCTTTTGCCCCTGATTGAAGGTTTTTGAAATTCATATTTTCACACTCCGGAATAAGTTATGGTAATTTAAGTTTAAAAATGTATTGAGGTCCCAAAGAAAAAATGCTAAACCTTGATTTTCTTGAGCGTGGAGCGGATTTTCGGGTATGTCAGAAGGAGGAGGTAGCCGAAAATTGTTGCGAGTGCCGCAATTACAAGATCTGAAAAAATAGGTGTGCCCTGATAAAAGAAGCTGTTGAAGACATTTGTCAAAAAACTCTTGAAAAAATCCGCCCAAAATATGGCAACAGAAACTATTATTCCGAACTTAAGGCTTCTGGGAACCCTTTCGCCAATTTCGGAAATTGACTTTTTTGCCATAAAGGATATAGGCCGTTGAAAAATTAATAACACTTTTCCTAGCTTTTGTTTATACGCTCTAT
>CAYTXD010000186.1:0-2996 GCA_964441305.1 Microcaldota archaeon | reverse complement strand
GAGATTAGCGGTACTAGCGATAATGCGGAAAGCAAAGCAAGTGCAATATTCTTCATGTCCACACAAAAGTAAGGAATAAGCGGAATATAAATTGTCGGGTTTAGAGTGCGCCTGCCAACAAGCCGATAAGCCCAATGAAGAGGGATGCAAGCGAGATTTTCCTGCAGTTTTTCAGGAATTTTTCATCCTGGCTGAATGGGAGTTTTATTGCGATATAGAGTATGCCGATGTCTGCGAAAAGGACGAGCCCACCCGAAAGGGGGGTGAGGGTTAGCCCCTGCATGAAAGCAAGGAAGGTCAGTGGGATGAAAAGAATGTAAAGGAAGGATGCAATGTAAGCAGAATTTGTAATTCCTATTGCAAACGGAAGGGTTCTTGCGCCCCTTGCCTCCCTGTCGCCCTGCATATCCTGTATCGTTTTCACTATTTCGCGGGCAAGCCCGGAGAGGAATGCAATTGCCATTAGTGTGTAGGTAATAGGGGATATTGAGTTGGAGTATACCAAATTACCAAAGAGGAAGGGGACTGCCATTGTTGTTGCAATGAAAATGTTTCCCATCAGGATTGTATCTTTCAGCTTGTAATTGTATAGTATTGAAAAGAGGGTGTAGATTAAGACAATTGCAAATGCGGGCGTGTTGATGAGAAAGCCTGCTGCAAGGGAGATGATGTATGAGATTGCTGCTGTTGCCAGTGCGAAATTGGGGGAGAGGGTCCCCCTTACCAGCGGTCGGTCGGTTTTTTTGTTTATTTTGTCTGACTCGATGTCTAGGTAGTCGTTTAATGCAAATGATGCCATTTCATTGAAAATTGGCACTATTAATGAGAGAGCGAGCAATAGATTTAAGGGGGGAAATGCCTGAAGGGTAATTATCTCTGCAATAAGCACAGCTATTGCAAGCATTAGAGCATGCTCTATTCTTACAAGAGAAAGGAATTCCTTTATCTTTTGCATGCATAACTCTCTTGCAGGAGGTTAAAAACATTTTCTAGCGTAATATTTAGGTGAGTGCATGGAAAAAAAGGAGAATGCTGCAGTGATGCTTGAGGCAAATGTGGATGATGCAACAGGCGAGACCATGGCACATGCTGTGGAAAGGCTGCTTTCAGAAGGGGCGATGGATGCGCATTTGATTCCCATAATTTCCAAAAAAGGAAGGCCTGGGGTGATTTTGAGGGTGATGTGCAGAAAGGAGGATACAAGTAAATTCGCTGTTTTGATTGGAAAGGAGACAGGGTCGCTTGGAGTAAAGGAATTGCAATGCATAAAACACATGTTTCAAAGAGAAGAAAAAGAGGTTGAAACAAAGTATGGAAAAGTAAAAGTCAAGATTGCAAAGGATTCGCAGGGAAATATTGTGAGCAAAAAAGCAGAGTTTGATGATGTTAAGAAGATTGCGGAAAAGCAGGGAAATCCTCTTAGGGTTATGCGGAAGCTAATAGACAATGAGGTGCAGCCATGAAGCCTTTCAAGTCAACTGATGAGATGAAATTTCTGGGTGTTGAGAACGATTTTGAGAAGTCGAAAGTTATTGTCCTGCCTGTTCCATACTGGGGGACTGTTTCGTATATGAAAGGCACTGAAAATGGGCCTTCTGCAATAATTGATGCAAGCTGGCAGTTAGAAGAGTATGATGTTGAGCTTGGTTGGGAGATAAGTTCGGATGTTGGTGTTTTTACTTCTGAAGATATTGAAATTGGCGATTCGCCTGAAAAGACAGTTGAAAATGTAAAGAAAGCAGTTGCCGAAGTTTTGAAAGCGGGAAGGCTCCCTGTAGTGCTCGGGGGGGAGCATTCAATCTCTTCAGGCGCGTATGCCGCAGTTAAGGAAAAACATGGGGAAGTTGATGTATTGCAAATTGATGCACATTCTGATTTGCGAGAGGAGTTTGAGGAAAGCAAATACAGCCATGCGTGCATAATGAAAAGGGTCCGGGATGCGGGGGCAAATGCGGTGCAGGTTGGAATAAGGAGCATGAGCATTGAGGAAAAGGAGTACATTGAAAAAAATAATCTTTCAGGCAATATTTTTGGGGCCGAGTTTGATGCTGACGAGGTTGTCGGAAAACTGGGGGAAAAAGTCTATATTACAATTGACCTGGACGGGTTTGACCCTTCCGAAGTTCCTGCGGTGGGCACCCCTCAGCCTGGAGGGCTGAAATGGAAACACGTTCATGAGCTGCTTAGAAAAGTTTGTGAGAAAAAAGAGGTGATGGGGTTTGACGTTGTTGAGCTCTGCCCCATCCCCGGAAATGTGAGAAGCGATTTTCTTGCTGCAAAATTGACTTACAAGTTAATGGGATACATATTTAAATAGTAAAAGGTAGTAAATAATGGATAAAAATGAATAGATTGAATGTAGACGTAACAGGAGGAGAAAGAAAAGGTTTTGGTGAAAGAATGGGAGGAGATGGCGAAAGATTATTGTTTGGAGTTCTTGCGGAAGGTGACAGGGAGATTATTACTGTTTTCAACCCCCAAACCCCGGACAGGACACTTGCGATAAAGGGCCTTGTTGACGAGTCTCCTGCCGAATATTTACATGAGAGCGCAGTGACACTGCAGAATTTGGGGAGCAGTTTGATTGCAATTCCCTGCAATACGATGCACCATTTTATTGGGGAGACAAAGAAGGTAAGGCCAGAGCCTGGCATCCCTTACCTTGGCGCTCCCTTTTTACACATGATTGAAGAGACCGCGAAAGGTGCGAAGGAAAAGGGAATCAGCAAGGTTGGAATACTGGCCACCAGCGGCACAATAAGCACTGAACTCTACCAGAAAGCGTTTCAGAAATACGGAATAGAAAATATCACCCCTGAAAAAAAGGAGAATGTTCAAAGTGAAATGCTGGATGACAAGGGGAGAGTTTTGGAAGAGAATTACAGAAGGATAGGCGCAAAAGGAGGAGAGAATCTTGAAGGCGGAAAATTCAAAATGCTGATGGACAAGCTGGCATCTGAAATGGGAGAGCAGGAAGGGCTGGTGATGGAATCGAT
>CAYTXD010000185.1:0-3003 GCA_964441305.1 Microcaldota archaeon | reverse complement strand
AAGACCGGTGTCAACAAAAACGGCAGTCAAGTTTTCGCCAATTGCTTTTGCTCCCAATACTGCAAGAACTGAAGAGTCCACTCCCCCGCTCATTGCGCATATTGCCTTCTTGCCGCCAACTTCCTCCTTAATTTGGGCTATTGCCTTTCCAATGAATTCTTCTGCGTTAAAAGCCATGACACCACACGAAAAATATTTGACGCGAAGATATTAAATAGGTGCGCTGGTTTTCCAATTTCATGATGCTTTTGGTAAAGTTTGATGAGGGGATTCCTGCGGAAAGGATAGCAGGAGAGGCACGCAGATGCTTGGGGTTTGAAGTAAAGACACGCAAGGGCGCCCATGAAATTCCCGAAGCTGAAGAAAGGAACGGGCAGATGGATGCGCACGGTTTTCTTCCCGCTCTTGAGAGAGTGAAGGAGGAGAGCGGAGAGGAGCTGGTTTTGGGGGTTACGGAAAGGGACTTGTATGTGCCAGAGCTTAATTTCGTTTTCGGGCTTGCCTCCCCTCTTGAGGGGGTGGGCGTTGTTTCAACCGCTCGGCTCGAGGAGAAGGGGGAAAAGAAGTATTTGGAAAGGGCGGTGAAAGAGGTTGTTCATGAAGCAGGCCACCTTCTCGGGCTGGAGCACTGCCATAATGAGGAGTGCGTGATGCATTTTTCCAATTCGCTTGCGGAAACTGACCGGAAGGGCAGGGAGTTCTGCAGAGGGTGCAAGGGAAAAATTCAGGGCTGAGATAGGTTTATAAGAACTTTAGGAGTTGAATAATCATGATTAAACGGGAGGAAATAAATGAAGTACTGAGTGGCTACAAGGGCGCGTCTATTGGCATTCTCGGTTCCCATTCCGCGCTTGATGTATGCGAGGGGGCAAAGCAGGAAAATGTGAAAAATCTGGTTGTTTGCCGGAAGGGAAGGGAGAAAACTTACGATAAGTATTACAAGGCGAATGGGGAGAGGGGAGTTGTAGATGAAACCATTGTGCTTGAGAAGTTTAAGCATATTGCGGATAAGGAGGTTGCGGGTAAGCTGCGGGAGAAGAATGTGATTTTTGTCCCGCACCGCTCTTTTGCCGTTTATGTTGGTTATGATAGAATTGAAAATGAATTTGAGGTCCCTATTTTTGGTAACAGGGGATTGCTTCGCGCTGAGGAGAGGGATGTGGAGAATAACCAGTATGATTTGCTGGACAAGGCAGGCGTAAGAAAACCAAGAATGTTCAAAAATAAAGATGAGATTGATGCTCTCGCGCTTGTGAAATGCCAGGAGGCTAAAAGAAGTTATGAACGCGCATTCTTCTTTGCAAAGGATGAGGATGAGTATGAAAGCAAATCGAAAAAAATGTTAAAGGAGGGCCTTATAACAGAGGAGGGATTAAAGAGCGCGCCAATAGAGGAGTTTGTGCTTGGAGCGCAGTACAATTTCAATTTCTTTTATTCGCCTCTTTCAGGCGAGCTTGAGCTCATGGGTGTTGATACCAGGAGGCAGACCAATTTGGATGGCATTTTGAAGATACCTGCAAAGGAGCAAAAGGAGCTTGCAAAGCATGTCAGAACAAGCAATATCGAAATAGGCCATATCGCAAGCACTATAAAGGAGAGCATGCTTGAGAAGGTTTTTCAGGAAGGGGAAAAATTTATTGAGTGCTGCAAGCGAGAATACTCGCCTGGGATAATTGGCCCTTTTGCATTGCAGGGAGCGGTTGTGCCTGAAGAGAAAGGGGAGGAGATTGTAATTTTTGATGTTAGCTTCAGGATGCCGGGTTCCCCTGGCACAAGGTTTACTCCCTATTCGGGATATCTGTTCCGCGAGAACATGAGTATAGGGAGGAGAGTTGCAAAAGAAATAAAAGATGCTAATGATGAAAAACGGCTTGAGGAGATAAGCACATAGGTGATTGAATGGCTGATAAGGTTGAAAAGGAAGTGAAAAAAGTTGCAACGGAAGTCAAGAAAGCAGGCAAAGAAGTAAAAAGTGCAGTCAAAACTGGCGGGTTCAAATATACTGACCTGATACTGCCGAGTATTGCGGGCGGATTTGTAGGCGGCATTCCAAGCGGCCTTTGCTGCTGCCTTTTCCAGTTTTTTGGGGGGGCGATCGGCGCAGGAGTGAGAAGATATATGAAAGGAAGCAAGCTTGAGACAATGGAAGGGGTTGCAACTGGTGCTCTTTCAGGAGTTGTCGGGGGGTTGGTTTCTGGAGGAATTGCATCAATTACTCGCGTTCTTGGAATTGCCACAGGTGCAATGCAAGGGGGCTCCCTGCAGGCGGTAGGCATAAATGCGGGAGTCGGGTTGTTCGGAATTGCAGCTACAGTATTGCTTGCCATCTTCTTCGGAGTGATTCTTGGTGCAGTTGCAGGCCTGCTTGTTGCAGAGCTTTGGAAATAAGTGATTGGAATGATTTCAAAGGAGGAAATTTCAGAAGTGCTAAGGGGATACGGGAAAAAGCCCAGTATCGCTACCGTTTGCTCGCATAGCGCACTGCAGATTTTCCACGGCGCGAGAAAGGGAGGGATAAAGAGCATTGGGATTTGTACAGAGGAGAGAAAAAAGCTGTATGAGTCGTTCCCCCTTGCAAAGCCTGATGAGTTCATCATCGTTGACGAGATGGGGGACATTCCTGCAAAGGAGCTTGCCGAGAAAAAAACAGTACTTGTGCCCCATGGCTCGCTTGTTGAGTATACTGGCAAAAGGATCGAGGAGTTGGAAGTGCCGATACTTGGTAACAGGAGGAGCCTTCTTTGGGAAAGGAAAAGGGAGAAGCTTTTTGAGTGGATGAATGACGCCGGGCTGAAAACTCCGAAAATTGTTAAGCCGGAAGAAATAGGCGAAGTTGGCGCGTGTATGGTTAAGCTTCCAGGTGCTAAAGGGGGCGCAGGGTATGAGGTGGTTGCCGGCAGGGAGGAACTGGACAAAATGCTGGAGCGGCACGGGATCGGGGAAAAGGATGTGATGATTCAGGAATACCTTGTAGGGATAAGGGCGTACCCACATTATTTCTAT
>CAYTXD010000184.1:0-3043 GCA_964441305.1 Microcaldota archaeon | reverse complement strand
GTATACATATCCTCTTTCTATAAGTGGGCGCATGTATCTGTAGAAAAGGGTTAGCAGAAGGGTCCTTATGTGCGCGCCGTCAACATCCGCGTCGGTCATTATTATTGCCTTGTGGTACCTTGACTTGTTGACATCAAAATCATCTCCGAAACCGGTTCCCATTGCGGTAATCAATGCCCTGATTTCGTTGTTGTTAAGTATCCTGTTTATCTGTGCCTTTTCAACATTGAGTATTTTTCCCCTGAGCGGCAGAATTGCCTGGAAGTGCCTGTTTCTTCCCTGTTTTGCAGAATTGTGAACAAAGACGCCGGAGGATAGGGCAAAGTTATGGGTTCCCTCAACTTCCAAATCGTAAACATCAATTCTTTTATCGAGCTTCACTATGCTCTTTACCTTATGGTTATAATTTTCAACCGCCTCCAACATCCCGTTCTCGTCGCCGTTGAAGAAGCGGTCCATAACTGTTTGTTTTTTGAGTAAGTTGGTATTTCTTGACTTGGTTCTTTCTGAGTCATAATATTTTAAGCTTCCATGCTTCTCCAATGATTTTTTCATAAATGAAATGCTACGTTCATAGTAATTCCTATCATAGGCCTTTTTTCTCCTTTTCCTAAATTCCTCGGTCCACTGCTCCTTGGTTTTCTTGCTCCTCCAATCCAGCAACGTGGGGTCAACCCACTGCTCCTTGGCATTTTTGCTCAATATTTTTCTTTGTTCTGGATGTTCCTCGAAATATTTCCTAGTTCTTTTGGATTGCATTTTTCTATTCTTTTCATCCGACCAATATTTCTTCTGGGCCTTGCCCAATCTTTCCAATGATTCTTTTCTGTAATTTTCATTCGACTCGTAAAATTCCAAATATTTTCGCACCATGTATGTCTTATAATCGTCATCTTCCCATTGTTTCTTCGCCCTTTTGCTTAACATCTTCTTCATTTCCGGAGTAGACATAATCCCCCTTATCTTTTCCCTATATTCCGGCTTCATGTGGGCCGCTCTTGCTTTTTTCTTAACATCTTCACGAAGTAATGTCTTTTCAAGAATGTTTGCATGAAGGTTAAGGTGCTCGCCTTTAGTCATTCTTACGATATTGTCAGGGTTATTGTTCAGCCGGTTGAAATCAATGTGGTGTTTGTAATTCCCTAATGAAAAGTCATATATCCCATGCTCGATATTGTATTTATCCGCAAGCAGGTGCGTGAATATCCACTTGTGTTTTTTTGGGTCATAAACCATCTCATACCCTTTGATTGTTATTCTTCCTTCCCTTCTGGACAATTTTCGATTAAGCGGCATTAAGCTTGTGGTATTTCGAAGGTCTTTGGCCTTTGTGTATGTGCCATCCCTGGTCATAAATTTATGGTCAGGGGTGCATATAATTTCATCGCCATTATCCAAAATCAGTTTGATGACTTCTGCATTCATTTTGGTAACGCGAGGGTGTTTGATAAGTCCTATTCCGATAGTTCCGTCTTTCTTAACTGTATAGCAATAATTTCTTTTTCCTTTCTTGTGTTCTTCCACCAGTTCCCTGAATGACAGGTTTCTGCCGTCCGCCAGGGCGAGTTTTGTGTCTCCGGAAAAACATCCTCCTGCCGAATCCCCCTCCACAATGAAAATCTCCGCGTGGGCGGGGTCCTTCTCGATGCAGTCCGCAAGCTTTCCTGGAAGCACGCCGCTCTCGAAAACGCTCTTTCTCCTTATAAGCTCCTTTGCCTTGTGCGCCGCCTTTCTCGCATCCGCGGCACTTATTCCCTTTTCCACAATTTTTCTTGCCTCGTCAGGGTGCTCCTCAAGGAAAATGCCGAGCTTTTCATTCACAATTGACTCAACAATTCCTTTCACTTCGCTGTTTCCAAGCTTTGTCTTTGTCTGCCCCTCAAACTGGGGGTTCGGGATTTTTACGCTGATTATTGAGGTAAGCCCCTCCTTGAGGTCGTCACCGGTCAGCCTGTCGCTTCCCTTCAGGAACTTGTTTTTGGATGCATAGTCGTTAATGGTCCTTGTGAACCCCGACTTGAATCCCACAAGATGGAACCCGCCTTCCACTGTATTAATGTCATTTGCAAATGTGTACACATTGTCGCTGAACCCGTCGGTATACTGGAACGCAACTTCAACTTTCACTTTTTCTACTTTCTTTTCAAAGTAGATGGGAGGGTGGAGTGTGTTCTTGTTCTTGTTTATGTATTTCACGAATTCCACAATTCCGCCGTCGTGCTTGAAAACATGCGTATTGCCGCTTCTTTCATCACTGAGAAGTATTTTCAGCCCCTTGTTCAGGAACGAAAGCTCCCTGAGCCTGTTGGCCAGTATATCCTCGTCAAATTCAAGGACATTGAATATTTCAGGGTCTGGCCTGAACCTTACGGTCGTTCCGCTTTCTTCTATGGTTCCAACCTCCTCCGCAGGAACTTTGGTCCTTCCGCCCTCGCATCTCATGAATACTATTTTGCCGTCCCTCTTGACCTCTGCCTCCAGCCATTGGGAAAGCGCATTCACCACTGAAAGGCCCACCCCGTGAAGGCCCCCTGAAACCTGGTAAACCTTGTTCTCGAATTTGCCGCCCGCATGAAGCACAGTTAGGACAACTTCAAGGGCAGACTTGTTGAGGGTTGGGTGCATGTCGACAGGGATTCCCCTCCCGTTGTCTGAAACAACTATTGTGTTTTCCTGCGTGACTGTAACATAAATTTCAGAACAGTAGCCCGCCAGCGCCTCGTCTATGCTGTTGTCAACAACTTCAAAAACAAGGTGGTGCAGCCCACGGGTGGAAACATCCCCTATGTACATTGCAGGCCTTTTTCTTACCGCCTCAAGCCCTTCAAGAACGCGGATGTCTTCCGCAGTATAGCTCGGCTTTTCATCCAGCTCCTGCGCTATTTCATTAAAATCTTCCTTTTCTTCTCCTTCCATTTTCACACGTCGGTTCTGGCCGTATTTTTAGCATAATGTTATACCAGAATAGGTATTTAAATCTATTGAATCCGGGAGGTTTGACACGGGCGGGAAGCTCGTACCAGGACATTCTGTAGGCCATGGC
>CAYTXD010000183.1:0-3043 GCA_964441305.1 Microcaldota archaeon | reverse complement strand
GAAATAGGCGGTTGCTATGTTCGATGCCTCTTCCGCGGCATGCCCAAGGTCAATGCCCTCAAGCTGCTCGAACACGCCGAAAATTGGGTTAATGCCCCCCTGGAAACTGTCAGGCGCAAAACGTTGTCTTAACTCCGCTATTTCTTCGCCGCCGTAATTCTCAGACAAAAACGGAATTATTTCGGCGCAACGTTCGGGATTGATCCAGAATGCCTCTTTCACTTTCTCGTCTGAAAAAACCTCTGGCCACAACTCGGAGAGCTTTTTGCACGCCTCCTGGAACGCGATTATTTTCATCTTGTAATAGTCGGCTTCGCTAAGCGGTTTATTCTTTTTGGAGATGCGGTCCATCGCCTTCTTCTGAGGGCTGCTGCCTTCATCTCTTGCGGCGGCCCCGCTCTTCTTCGCCTCTCCGTCTTTCATATCTCCGCTCATTCATATCTCCTGTTGTTATTTATGTATTTATGAGTTTTTATACCTTTCTCACCTGCTTAACGTCATGTACTCCATCATCTGCGCCGTCTTTGCGGCGTATTCGGATGCGATTATCTTGTATCCCCTCAATGAGGCGTCCGTCAGCCCCTCGCCCAAATCCATGGTTGCCATCTTGACTTCCATCTCGAAATTTGCGGACATGATTTCCTCGGCCAGCTTTTTCGCCTCGGGTGTCGCTACGCTTGATCCTGAAACCTTTTTTGCGCATATTTTGAAATATTCAAACGCCCCCTTCTTTCCGGAGATGAGTTCTATCACTTTGCTTCCAGTCTTCTCTTTCAGTCCCATGTACGTTTGGCTCATGGCCTTCCTGAACACAAGATTGCGGGAAGCCACCTCGGACGACATCGAAACTTCGTGCGTGAACGCGTGGGCCGAGAGTTTTTTGATCTCTGGGAGTATGTCTTCCACCGCGCCCTTGTCATAGCGCATTTTCGGTATCTTCTTGTAGATGCTGGCCAGCGTTTCCCCGAGCGGGCTTGAGCCCATCATCGTTTCCGCCGTCATCTTGCCTGCGGCCTTTTCAAGGGACATGTACTCCGCCCGTTTCCTGAGTTCGTATTCAAAGACACCTTCGAGCATTTGCACCTCTTCTTTCGTGAAGGTTTTCCCGCTTCTCTTTATCGCCTGTTCGGTTATCTCTTTTGCAAGCGTCTTTGCGCCCGCTTCGCCCACTTCTTCTATCGCCTCTTTTCCTATGTTTCGTATCGCGTTTTTTCCGATGTTCTTCACAACTGAACCTTTCCCTATGGTGACAAGGTCAAGGGCCCCGTCGCCAATACCCAGGAGTATCAGGCCTATGCTGCCTTTTCTGGTGCCTCCGTAAAGGTTCTTGCCAGCGCTGACGAACGGTATCAGATCCTCGGGGTTCTCCTTTATGTCCTTGGCAGTATCCTTTGCGATTTTCACCGCGATTGGCCCCAACTGTTCCCCCATCTCCCTCGCGACTTTTGGGGGAATCGGAATCGAATATGGGCTTGACATGAAACCCGTGTTTTCAATTATCCAGGGAAGCGAACCGACCTTTTCCCTTGGATCCACCTCTTTCTTAATCGGCTTCCTCATTTCGATGGAAGGCATGTCAAGAGATGCGAATTCCCTGTAAAACTGAAGCGTTTGCCCATAGCTCATCTTGAACTCCTGCTGTTCGCCTTGCGCCTGCTCCACGCACTCCTTCATTTTCCCTTTGAAGATTTTCCAAGCCGCGCTCATGTTTTTTACGTCTTCCGCGGTAATTTTTCCCTTCGAATAAGCGTCATCAACAAGCCTTCCATATTCCTTCTGGGAAAGGCTGTCGAATTTCTTTGGGTTAAAGCTGATCTTTTTGCAAAAGCTTCTTACTTCGTTCTGGTACTCTCTCCTGTATTTTGGGTATTCCGTGTGGTTCTCAAGAATTTTGTAATTCGCCTGCAATTCCTGCTGGCCCATCGCTTCTTTTTCCGCTTTTCCTGTTGCCAGCTGGAAGATGAACATGGTCTGATATTGCGTCGTTCCTATAAAAACCTATTTTCTTCTGGTCATTGATGGGGCAGAAAATTGAAAACATAATAACGTGCTTTTTTCCCGTCGTATTGTAATTTCCATAGCGTTTTAATTTGGCTTCATTACAAAACCGTGAAAATTTTGCGAAATTTTCCCGTCGGAACTCAGGCAATCACCTAAGTTTGGGCGAATCAGACGTACACACTGTGTAACTTTGCTTAGCCTGAGCGGCACGAATTTGGCGCTTTGAGTATACTTTTGTGGAAAAAACTAGGGAAAACCGCTTGTTTGGCGTGAAAAAGTTCGTCAAGCCCCTATATTTTTGCCGGTTGTTCGAAGTTTTTGTGCATCAGACCGTCCGCCAGGGTAGAACTCGTAAGCCTGAGCAACATGATTTCACGAGGACACACCTTATTTCCGCGTCTTTTTGCCAGAAAGTGAAGCGCTCTGCCGGCAATAAACAGCCAAAAGGTATTTATATTAGAATATTCTAATATGTTATTATGAACGAATTTCACAGGATGCACGCAGAGATGTGCAAGGTATTCACGAACCCAACTAGAGTAGAGATGCTAAACCTCCTTAGGGACGGTGAGATGTCAGTGACCGAGCTCGTGAAGAAAACAAAGCTCAGCCAGGCAAACGTTTCTCAGCACCTCTCGATTATGAAATCGAAGGGCATTGTAAAACCAAACCGAAAAGGCAAAAATATTTATTACAAGCTGACAAACCCGAAAATCATCAGAGCATTCGACATAATGAGGGAAATATTGGCGGAAAAGCTGAGGAAAGAAGGCAGTTACAAATTTGAGGGAATGAAATGAAAATCAGGGAAAGCGGCATGCCAGACGAGGAAACGTGGGGCGGGTTTTTCAAGCCAGAGAAAATTCTTCGCTCGATGCAGATAACTAATTCCATCAGGGATGTCGCGGATTTTGGGTGCGGCTACGGCACGTTTGCGATTTCTGCAGCCAGAATAGTAAAAGGAAATATTTATGCGATTGACCTGGAACCTGCCATGGTTGACGCGACGCAAAGAAAATCCAAAGAACTCGGTTTGTCCAAT
>CAYTXD010000182.1:0-3069 GCA_964441305.1 Microcaldota archaeon | reverse complement strand
TTCCACCCTTGCCGCGCTTCTTGGGCGGACAAGCATATCCTCAGCCCAGTTATGGATCATTGTGAAGGACATTGTTGCATTTTTTTTCACGTAAAACTCAGAAACCCCGACATGCGCGCCGGAGCTCACTTTTGATGAAACAGCACAGCCGGAAATTACATGCAGCTCGCTCCCTTCCTCCGCAATAAGCACATTGTGCACATTCTGCAGTTTTCCCTCCTGCCCGAGAAACAGGCAGGCCTGCACAGGCAGTATTGCCTTTGCGCCGGGAAGCGCCCTTATGAAATATCCTTTCGCCCCTTTCTTGTGGACTTCCCTTGTAAATTCATCCTTGTTTTTCTCAACAAGCTTCCAAACATATTCCTCCAGCCAATCGTGCTTTTCCATCGCCCTGTTTATGTCCATTACCTCGATTCCTTTCTTTGACGGCTTTGAGTATGCGACATTCTGGTCAACCTGTATGTATGAGCCGGACCTTTTTCCCTCTCTCAAATCAATCCCGGAGCATTTCATTGCCTCAGAATACTCCACAGGAATCTCATTCAGGCTCTTCAGCTTCTTTCCCCTTTCCCGGGCCAGCTTGTAATCCCCTATCTTCTTCTTTCTGTCCTTTCGCATTTTGCACAACCTTCATATCCCTCTTTGTTTATGCACTCAAGTATCTCCTTTGGCTTGCCATCACAAATTATCGCGCCGCCCAGCATGACGTGCCCCTTGCCGCATTTAACATAGTCAAGTATATGCCCCTGGTGGGTTATTATCAGGCCCGCCTTTTTCTTTAGATACTTGTCTATTTCCTTTCCAACAAGTGATAAATTTTCAACATCAACTCCCGAATCAGGCTCATCCAGAAGCACAAGCTCGGGCCGCATTGAAACTATCTGCAGCAGCTCGGAGCGCTTGACCTCACCGCCTGAAAATCCCTTGTTTACCTCCCGGCCCATAAACTCCCCAAGCCTGAATTTCTCGGCCATCTTCCTGCAGCCCTCCTCCAGCGAGCATTTTGTAAGGAGGCTTTCCAGCTTGACGCCCCGGATTTCGGGAGGGTGCTGGTATGCAATGCCAATGCCCATTCTTGCGCGCTCATCAATGCTCCTTTTTCCAATCTCCTCTCCCTTAAAGAAAATCCTGCCCCCGGTAACCTCATATCCGGGATAGCCCATTATTGCAAAAAGAAGCGTGCTCTTTCCCGAGCCGTTCGGACCGAAAAGCACATGGTTCTCGCCTTTTTTGATTTCAAGGTTGACACCCTTCAGGACTTTCTTTCCTTCCACTTCTACATGCAAATTCTCAATTTTTAGGAAGGCCTTCATATATTCACTTTTTTACAGCTTTTCCAGGCTGGCGTTAATAAAAGCGGGAATGTCATCCGGGTTCCTGCTGGAAACCAAATTGCCATCCACAACTGCCTCTTCATCAACAAATTCCGCGCCTGCATTTATGATGTCCCGCTTAATTGACTTCCATCCTGTAACTTTCCTTCCCTTAAGCACATCTGCGGTGATGAGAAGCTGCGCTCCATGGCATATCATGAATACTGGCCTGTTGCCTTCCACAAATTTCCTTGCAAATTCAACTGGCTTTTCATGCGCCCTCAATTTATCCGGCGAATATCCTCCCGGAATAAAAAGCGCGTCAAATTCAGAAGCATCCGCCTCTTCAAAAGAAATATCGATTTCCACTTCAGTTCCTTTGGATTTTCCCTTCACAACTTTTCCCTTTTCCATGCCGACAGTTACAACCTTGTGCCCCCTCTCCCTGAATGCTTCCGCCGGCTTCGTAAATTCAACATCCTCGAACTTGTCCTCCAATACTGCTGCAATTATTGAAATGCTATCACCCTTCAATTAGGGTATTGTTTTGCGCTTTATAACACTTTGGAAAAATCAGCCAATCTTTGCGCGGGTGAACTCGCTTCTTCCCATCTCCTTTTGGATTCCCCTAAGAAGCCTGAACCCTTCATTCATTATCACTGCAAGCTCCGCATCCCCTTCAACTGAGATTCCGTATGCCAGCCTTCCCCCAAGCTTTAGCATCCCTGCCGCCTTTTTCCTGTTTTCGGGAAGCCACCTGTCAAGCTCGGAATTCTCGCTGTAAACCTTGTTGAAAGTGTCCCTCGGCGCGGTAAAAACCATATCCGCGCCAACATCATCCGGCAAACCAAACATTTTCAGGTTTCCATCCGCCCTGCAAACAAGCAGGCAGGTAACATCATCCGGCTTTCCCCTTTCCTTTGAAACAAACCTTACCGGCCTGTTCTCAAGCTCCTCAAGGAACCTGTATGCGCTTTCAACCCTTTCCTCTGAGAGGCCCAGCCCCGAAGGATTCGTTGATTCAGTTATTTTTTCAATTGTGGAGAGCAGTTTCACAACCCTGGAATCGTAATTCTTTCTCTGCATTATTGAATCAACATATTTTTTCAGGGGAATTGCCGCCTTTTTCAGCTCACCCAAACCTGCTTTTCCTGCTCCTGCCGCCCGCGCATTAACGCGCCTGTTGAACAATCCCATCCTGGTCGCCAAAACTTTGTTGGCATTAGGTTGTATATAAATATTCGTTTTTTTTCAGCGAACTGGGATGTATTTTTTGTACTGCAGGAGTCGCTTGAGCGGGCTTTTCGGAAAATCGGTTGCAACCGCGAGGTTGGCATAATAGACAATTGCCTTCAGCGCGCTTTTCTTCTTCATCCTTCTTGAGGAAGTGACCACCACTGGCTCGGGCAGGTAAACAACTTTTCCATATTTCTTCAGTTTCTTTGTAAACGCCCCGTCTTCAAGCGGAAGTTTTGGGAACCCCCTTGTCTTTCTGAATATGCTTTTCTTAATGGCATTATTGAACCCGAGTATCCCCCCGTCACCCATTGCGCTCCTCAAAAGAAGGTAGTTGTTGGAAAGCTCCTGAAGTGCATGGAGTGTTTTGCTTTTCCTTTCAAACTTAAATGCGCACGAGATTGCAGAAACATCCTCTCCTTTGCTGACCGCGTGCACCACTTCAAGGTAATTTTCCGGAATTATGGTATCCGCGTCAATAAAACAAGAAGCTCACCATTTGCCTTTCTTGCGCCTGCAT
>CAYTXD010000181.1:0-3112 GCA_964441305.1 Microcaldota archaeon | reverse complement strand
GAGAGGAGAATGGTTTCCCAGCTTCTTACACTGCTTGACGGGCTGAAAACAAGAGGCCAGGTAATTGTTATCGGAGCAACAAACAGGCCGAATTCAATAGACCAGGCGCTCAGAAGGCCAGGCAGGTTTGACCGGGAAATTGAAATCGGAGTGCCTGACAGGAATGCAAGAAAAGAAATCTTGCAGATTCACACGCGCTCAATGCCTCTTGGAGACAATGTTGACCTTGAGGAACTTGCAAACATAACTCACGGATACACCGGTGCAGATATCTCATCTCTTTCAAAAGAGGCCGCAATGAAAACCCTCCGAAGAATACTCCCTAAAATAGACCTTGAGGAGGAATTCGTTCCGGAAGAAATACTTGAAACGATGAGGGTCACGCGCGAAGATTTCTTTAACGCGCTCCGCGAAATCAACCCGTCCGCACTAAGGGAGGTCTTCCTTGAAAGGCCGAACGTTAGATGGGAAGACATTGGCGGGCTTGACACCATGAAGCAGGAGATTCAGGAAGCTGTCGAGCTGCCGCTTAAACAGCCGGAAGTTTTCAAAAAGGTGGGCATAAGGCCGATAAAGGGAATTCTTCTTGTTGGGCTTCCGGGCACCGGAAAGACAATGCTTGCAAAGGCCGTCGCAACAGAGGCAGAGGCAAATTTCATCTCCATAAAAGGGCCGGAAGTCCTCTCAAAATGGGTCGGCGAATCGGAAAAGAAAGTCCGAGAAATGTTCAGGAAAGCGAAAACTGCGGCGCCGTGCATAATTTTCATTGACGAAATAGACAGCATCGCACCAGTGAGGACTCTTGGCGACACAACAAAAGTTACCGAAAGGATAGTGGATACATTCCTGACTGAAATTGACGGGCTTGCAAACCTGAAAGGAGTGGTTGTGCTTGCCGCAACCAACCGGCCGGACATCGTAGACCCCGGCCTTTTGAGAAGCGGAAGGTTCGATAAGATAATAGAAATTCCCTCGCCGGACCAGAAAACTCGTGAGGATATTTTCAAGGTCCACACCAAGGATATGTCGCTGGCAGATGATGTTGACATAACTGCGCTTGCCGAAAGGACAGACGGCTACACAGGCGCGGACATTGAAAACGTCTGCAGGGAGGCGGGAATGGAAGTTGTCCGCGAAATGCTTGAAAAGAATAGGTCAAAGGTAAGCCAAGCAGAAAAAGAGGAGAAGGAAACCAAAAAGGAAAACCAGGAGGAAAAAAAGAAAACGGAAAAGGAAAAGAAGGAAAAGGCCAATGAAGAGAAAGAGCTGGGGCTTGTTCACCAGAAACATTTCGAGATGGCGATGACTACAATAAAGCCCTCCATCTCCAGAAAATATGCGGAGAAGATAAGCAACTTTGCAAAGGGCGGCGCGGAATCAATGTACAGGTGATTGAATGTTCAACATAAGCAAGGATGAATTCGGGCAGATTGCAATTTCCGTGATTGCAATTTCCTTCGCACTCTCACTTTTCACCCTGGGGGGCCAGTTCACTCCGGACAATTTCCTTGTTACAATGGGGATTATGGGGCTAACAGTTGGGGTTGGTTTCGTATTCCATGAGCTTGCCCACAAGTTCACTGCAATGCGGTTCGGGGCAAAGGCAAGGTATGTTGCCTGGACCCAGGGGCTTGCAATAATGCTTATACTTTCTGTAATCCCACTTATTTTTGGATGGGGCATTATGTTCATTGCACCAGGAGCAGTTTACATCTACGGAAGGAGCATTACCAGAAAGCAGAACGGCCTTATTTCGCTTGCTGGTCCAATCACAAACCTTGCAATAGCCGCAGCATTTTTTTCTTTGACCATTTTTGCGCCCCTATTCTCTTCGTTGGCACCGATAATCTACACAGTTGCAGCATTTGGAACTAGGGTAAACGTATTCCTGGCACTTTTCAATCTTATACCATTCCCCCCACTCGATGGGAGCAAGGTGTTTGCATGGAATCCTGCAGCATGGCTTGCTGTTGGCGGATTTACAGCAATTCTATTCATATTTCTAGGCGGATTCTAGTGATGTTATGCGCGGGGCAGAAGCAATAGTCACAAAAGAAAAATTCCTTTCACTTCCAGCAGTGAAAAAAGAGCGCGCCAAAAAGAAATACAGGAACAGAAAGCTTGATGAAAAACTGAGGCGCGAGCGCACAAGGCTTGAGGCAAAATTAATTTCCCGCGCAAAAAAAGCAGGCGTTCTCTGCCCGGTAATCTACTCGCTTGAAGAATACGCCATAACAATGAGTTTTATTGAGGGAGAAATGCTCCATGAAATTCTAAAGAAAGATGGAAAAATCCCGCCAAAAGAGCTAAAGAAGGCAGGAAAAATCCTCAACTCTCTTCACACCCAAAACATCATCCACGGTGACTTTACACCCGCAAACCTAATTCTTTCCAGGCGCGGCCTCTCAACAATAGATTTCGGGCTCGGCTACTTTTCCCGCGACATTGAGGACTTTGCAGTGGATGTCCTCACAATGAAAAAGGCTCTTGGAAAAAAACAGGCAGGGCATTTCCTTTCCGCGTATGGAAACAGTGAAGTGCTTGCTCACTTAAAAGAGGTTGAGAAGCGCGGAAGGTATGTTTCCGAAAGGCAGTAGCTCTGCTCCCCAATTTTAAAAAACAAGCAAAAAACAGTGCCAAAGCCAGCTAAAGCTCGCCGACCCTTCGCTTCTTCTTTCTCTGCATTTTCTTCCTGCGCTTCTTTTTCCATTTCCAGCGCATTCTTCCTGCTTTTTTCCATTTTCTTGGCTGCTTTCCCAATAAATCACCGGATATTAAGCATCACTTTACTTTATTTAGCAAGCATACTAGATATTTTCTGTCCATATTAGAGGCGAATATTCTTTTAAAGCTTCCTTCGTGCTGCTTTCTGCACGAGTTATTTAAACCTTCTTTGGTGAATACTTTTGTGGTCAAATGGATACAGAGGCAAAAATTGAGGCAGTAATGAGAAAGCCCACCTGCGAGCTCATAACACACGACGAGCTGAGGGATGTTTTCGAAACTTATTCTGAGCCGCGCTCATACATAGGCTTTGAGATTTCAGGTCTCGTGCACCTTGGCACAGGCCTGGTGAACGCTTCAAAAATACATGATTTGGTGGAGGCTGGGG
>CAYTXD010000180.1:0-3120 GCA_964441305.1 Microcaldota archaeon | reverse complement strand
ATTTCACCGGCAACTTTGCTGATCCTGCCCACGCCAAAGAGCAGGACAACAACCAATGAACGAGGCGTTTGCAGTTGCAGATGAAATTCTCGCAAAGGCAATAGGCGGATTGGTTTGGACGATCACACAGCCCAGTTTGATCAACATCGACTTTGCGGACGTCAGGTCCATCGTTTCCGGAGGCGGAGTAGGTTTCATCGCAGTCGGAGAAGGAAAAGGAAATGACAAAGTCCGCGGAGCGGCAGAAGGAGTTCTCAAGAACAAGCTTCTTGATGTTGACTTCGAGGGCGCAAGCGGTGCATTAATCCACATTTCAGGTGGAGCAGACCTAACACTCGGCGATGCCATCAAGGCAGGAGAAATTATCACCGAGAAGATGGATCCGCAGTCAAACGTGAAATGGGGTTCAAGGCTTATTCCTGGATACGACGGCAAGCTAGAAATAGTTGCAATAGTTACAGGAGTAAAGGGCGCATCCGTCCTTGGCGACTCAGTTGAAGAAGAGCCAAAGGAGACGGCAGACCCAATGTACCAGGACATTGAAATAATAGGCTAAATGCCTATTTTTTTCAATTTTTTTATGATAAAACCGGGGGTGTTGTAATGAGTATGTTTGGAATCAATGCGGAAGGGCCTGCGAAGCAGGCGGAAGAGTCCTCTAACTCAAACGAGGATATAAGAATATCAATTATAGGTGTAGGCGGCGCGGGCTGCAACACTATTAACCGAATTACGAGAGAGGGAATAAAAAGCGCCTCAACTACTGCAATTAATACTGACCAGCTTCACCTGAAAAACATTCAGGCAGGGCAAAGGGTTCTTATCGGCTCCAATGTAACCAAGGGGCTTGGAGCCGGCGGCTTCCCTGAAGTTGCGCAGAAATGCGCCGAAATCAGCAAGGACAAGCTTAGGGAAGTAATAGGAGAAAACGAGCTTGTTTTCCTTTGTGCAGGAATGGGCGGAGGAACAGGAACTGGGGCCTCCCCAATAGTTGCAGAAGTGGCAAAAGAACAGGGCGCAATAGTTGTAGGAGTGGTCACATTCCCATTTGCCCTTGAAAGGGCAAGACTGCAAAAGGCAAGATGGGGCTTGGAACAGCTGTCAAAACATGCAGACACAACCGTTGTTATTGACAACAACCGGCTTGTAACTTATGTCCCAAATCTCCCAATCAACGACGCATTCGCGCTTGCGGACAACATAACTGCAAGGGCGGTTAAGGGAATTGCGGACACTATAATGTTCCCTTCGTTAATGAACATTGATTATGCGGATGTAAAAAGCATAATGCAGTCCGGCGGAATTTCAATGATTTCTCTTGGAGAGGGGAAAGGAAACGAAAAAGTCGAATCAGTGGTGAAAAGCACTCTCGAGCATCCATTGCTTGATGTTTCTTATGAAGGCGCAAAGGGTGCACTTATCCATATAGGAGGGGGAGAATCACTCTCACTTGGCGACAGCATCAATGTAGGCGAAAAGATTACAGAAGCATTCGACAAGGACGCAGACATAATAATGGGAGCAAGGCTCAGCCCTTCTCTTACGGATGAGATACATGTAACTGCGGTAATCACAGGGGTTCAGTCACCAGATATCCTTGGGAACCCAGAGCAAGAAAAGGATGCAGAAGCTGAAGCAGAGAAGGATAAAGGAATGCTTGAGCTTGAGCAGATGATTTAAGTAACGCTCGCAAGCTATCCATACTGATCGCCAGCCCCCCCTTTTTCTTTTATTTTTTCATTTGCCAATCCGACTGCTAACATCATTTTTTATCTTGTTTGCCGCCTTTCCGGCACTTGCCTTTTGTTTCCTGTCTTCTGAAAAATAGGGCTGAACACGCTTCTATCAATAGGCGTGCCCTTTCTCGCGTTGTCAAAAAGGGCCTTTATCTCAATATCCACTAATCTTTCGTCCATAAGAAGCGAAAGCAATTCCTTTTTTGCATTTTCCCATTTCCTGCTGTTTATAGTATTTTCATCCGGCTTTAATACAAAAAGTATTGTAAATGGCGCCTTGCCCATATCTGCGAGCCTGCATCCCAGGTAGAATCTAATATCTCCTTTTGCGAACTCAAACCCAAACTCCTCGTTTTTCATGCACTCCAGCTTTCCTTTCCTTGCGAATCCTTTTTTTCTCAAAATGTGCTCGCTTCTTGCATAAATGAAAAAGAAATGTATTCTTTTCATATCTATGCCAACATCCCGGTCGGCAAGCTCCATCTGTGCATATTCACTAAGCCGAAATTCGACAAATGTCTTATTCTCACTATCCATCCTAATTCCTCTCCGATAAATTCTGGGCACTTCTTTTTATAATATCTTTGCTGAAATATTGAAAAGCAAAGGGCTCGTAGTCGAACGGCAAGACGCTGCCTTCGCATTCCATCCTTTTCTTTTGAAAAAGAAAAGGCTGGACCCAAAAGAAAACTTTTGAAAAAGGCAGAGATTGGGGGTTCGATTCCCCCCGAGTCCATTATAAGGGCGCCAGACCCGCCCTTATCAACCCATCCCACCTTCAGCTTTAGTTATGCCTGCAAACCGCCCTTATCAACCCATCCCACCTTTAGCTTTAGTTATTTGCGCACTTTTCCTGCCAACTCCAAAAGAAAGCCGCGAGTTTGTTTTCATTGAAGTTATATTTCTTTCCATGCAAATATGCTTGGTGATTGACTGCAGATAGAAAGAAGGCATGCCGTCGCACTCTTCGCAGGCATTTCAATTTTTCTAGTTGCAGCATATCTGCTATTCAACCCACCTTCGCAATGTGCGCGAATTGCGGCTATATAATCTGCGACCGCGAGCATATCTGATTCTCGTTTGTGCAACTGACTAAAATAGATCAACTTTCAACACCCAATGAAACTACCGAAAAAGATGTGGAAGAAAAAATTTCACTTCCTGAAATTGATGAAGATTCGGGAAAGCCCCTCACTCTTGCAATGTCCCAAAGAAGGTCTGAAAGAAATTTCGGAAATGAAAGCATTGCGCTGAAGGACATTTCCCTTCTTCTCTATTCCGGCCAAGGCATTACATCCAGTAATGGTTTTAGGGCTGCCCCTTCTGCAGGAGCATTATACCCAATTGAAATCTACCTAATCGCCCACAATATCTCGGCGCTTGA
>CAYTXD010000179.1:0-3126 GCA_964441305.1 Microcaldota archaeon | reverse complement strand
AGCGAAGAGAAGCTGGCCGCCGTGCGCGACGAGATCGGAGCGCCGCAGGATAACGAATGTCCCACTATTTCCCGATAGCCTCCTCTTTCCTTGATGTGGAAAACAACAGCAAAAAGGGCAGTAAAAAGAACAAGCAATCCTGCCACATGCATTGCAATTTCCGAAAAAAATCCGAACAGCCATACCGCAATGATTAGGGAAGGTATGGTGGTAAGGTCACCAAGCGCAGTTATAAGCGGGATGGTTATGTTATCCGGATCCAGGTCCTTTTCATATGCATTCACCGAAATGAAAATCGTGAATGCAATAAGGAGAAACCATGAAATAACCCCCCCAACCAGGGAGATGAAAAGAAATGCCTCCAGCGGCATGTGCGGAATTCCCGAAACAATGCAAAGCCCCCATGCAAGAAGCCCCAGTATAAGCGAACCCCCCAGTGTTAAAGTGGCCGATGCGATTGCATTGCGCCTTAGAAACTTGTTCTCCCACGAAATCTCCTCCACCTGTCCCATGTGCAGGGCGGACGCAACCCTTCCCGCAAGGGCGCCGAAATTGTTTCCCCTGAGAGCTGCAGAGCCGGGTATGAGTATAAAAAGGCCCGCAAATAAAGAAAGAAGCTCCCCACTCTTTCCAAGAAAAAGCCCTGCCGCAATTGCGAGGACCATGCTGAGAGCAATTGATGCCAGTGACTGCTTAATAGTTGTTGAACTCTCCGAGTAGAGGGATGTTAGGGGATGGGTTAACAGCTCGACTGCCCTCTTTACCTGCTTCATCACTATCACTACTCTTCAATCCTCTCCACCTCTCCTTTCAGAAGCTTTTCGAAATATGCGCAGCTCTCCTTTGTGCCAACTGCAATAACCATGTCCCTCGGCATTATTTTTGTATTCTTCCCTGGGTCCCATATCCATTTCTTCCTCTTAATCGCAATAACATCCACCCCTGTGTGCGTTCTCAGCCTAAGCTCCCCGATTGTTTTGTTTGCAACCGGCGACTTCTTTGATGCTATAATCTTGGTTATCGTTTCATCGGTCTCTTCCAATGCCTCCTTCACAATTGGATGGAGCCCCTCCCCCTCGCTTACGACTGTTGCCAGGTCATTTGCAGCGCCTGCAACCCTCCTGCTGCAGTCAATCATCTCCAATATGCTGAGCACCTTTTCCGCGCCCTTCCCCCTGCTTGCCGCAAAAAGGTGTATAACCGCCCTGTCCTCAATGTCATTTATCTTTTCGTAAAGCTCAATAACCTCCTCCGCAATATCCTTGTTCTCAAAAAGTATGGATGAGTACGAAAGGTCAAGTGCAAGCTCCGAAAGGTTTTTCATTTCCTCAAGCAATTCCTTTACATTCTCTCCCTTTTTCATATTTTCACCCCAAAAGTTTCTCCCTGGCTTATTTATAAAATCAATGTTTATAAATTTCCTGTGAACTTCATGAAGGCGGTTTCATTATTTTCAGGAGGGCTTGATTCCCATGTTGCATCCCACCTGATGCAGAAGAAAGGGATCGAGCTGATTTTGCTGAACTTCCACAGCGGCAGATACTCCCAAGGTTATTCCAAAGAAAAGATAATAGAGGAAATGAAAGCGCTGGAGAAATACGGAAAAATAAGCGGCAATGTTGCAAGCAATGAAAAAGCTCTTGAGAGCTACATCCAAACTTGCGACAAAAAATTCACATGCGTTTTCTGCAAAAGGTTCATGCTCAGGTGCGCCGAAAAAATTGCAAAACAACATGGCGCGGAATTCATAATAACCGGAGAAACTCTTGGAAGCAAGGCAAGCCAGACAGCGGAAAACCTTGAAGTTATAAAAAGTGCCGCAAAACTTCCAGTCCTCCGGCCTGTCCTGTGCTTCAATAAGGAAGAAATTTTCGAGCACGCCAGAAAAATAGGCACCTACAAATTTTCATCTTCTTCCACCTGCTGCACAGCAGTCCCGAAAAAGCCCTCCACAATTGCCCGCGCCAGCCAAATAAACGCAGAGGAGGTAAAGCTTGATATTCCCTCCCTTGTTTCGGAGGCGTGCGGCAATGCTGAAAAGGTGCTTTAATGATAAACAGCATATTCTCAAGGAACATAGGCGCAATTACTGAAGAAGAGCAGGAAAAGCTTGCAAATTCCAGAGTTGCGGTAATAGGGCTTGGAGGCATAGGCGGAATCCTATTCGAAACTCTTTTACGCAGCGGCATCGGAAATTTTTCAATATTCGATGCAGACGAATTTTCGCCGAGCAACTTCAACAGGCAGGCGGGTGCAAGCTTCAAGACACTGAAAAGGAAAAAGGCAGAGTATTACATGGAATGGGCTGAGAATGTAAATCCAAATGCGAAAATTGAAGCGCACACTGAATTCCTCAATAAAGCAAACATCCACAAACTCGACGGGCACGGCATAATCGCGGACGGGCTGGACAATGTTTACTCGCGCATACTGGCAACCAGGCATGCAAGAAAGATTAAGGTCCCATTTTGCTTCAATGCCGCAGCCTCCCATCTTTCCATGTCAACCATTCTCATTTCGGAAAGCTATGAAAAACTGTTCAACATAAAGACGGAAAAAATGGGGCTGGAAGAGGCAAAAAAATTCACGGGCAACCTTCCTTCCGGCCAGCCGATACTTTCTCCAGCATGCAACATAATAGGGTGCTTCGGCGCATCCCAGATTGTCAGCTATTTTCTCTCAAAGCCCTTCATAAAGGCGCCGGATGTTCTCTTTTTCGACATGCTCTCAAAATCAAAATTCCAGGTCAAAACCCTCTAGATGCTCCAGTATTTCTTTGTCCTGATGAACTGCTTCTGCGACTCCAGCAAATCAATGTAAAACATATCCTCCTCCCTGTGCATTTTCTGGAGGACCCTTATCGCATTTCTTGTCCCCACTCCATATACTGAAAGAGCTATTGCCGCGTTTCTTCCGTATGCCTCAATCAAGCTTGCGGAAAGCTCAATATCCTCTTTCTCCTCCCTTTGCCCCTTAAGCTTTCCCTTTCTAATGTCTCCTATCACCCCAACCATCGGGGAGCTGCATTCCGGGCACTTGATTTTTTCAGGGGCCCTTTTAAGCACATGGTAAAAGATATTTTTGCAGTATGTGCACTGGAACTTTACATTCTTCTCCAAAAGCTGC
>CAYTXD010000178.1:0-3185 GCA_964441305.1 Microcaldota archaeon | reverse complement strand
GAAAACACGAGCATCTGTGCATTGCTCATCACCGCGCTGAAATCGTGGGTCCCGAAAATGGTTGAAAGAAGCACAAGTGCAAGCTCCTTTCTCAGTATTCCAAAAATAAGGGTGATGCCTGTTTCGCTAGGAAGCCCGAGCCACCATTCTGTAACCGGGCTGAGGAAATTTGAAAGTGCAAGGAGAAGGCCGGTTATGTCCAGAACCTTTATTGCAAAAGAGCCCGCAATTATCAGCGGAAAGGCGATATACACGAACTCCCTCATCCTTGCCCACGTCTTCAATGCAGTAGTTTTAAGCGAGGGCATTCTGTAATCCGGAATCTCCATTATAAGGCCCGATATCCTCGCAGGCATTATCCTCTGGGCCGCCTTTCCCAGCAAAAAGATGATTGCGATATTTATGATGTAAAGAGCTATTGCCCATTCAAAACCCATATACGCGCCCACAAGTCCCAATATTATGACTGTTCTTGCGGCGCAGGGCACGAGGGTTGCAAGAACTGCGGTAACCATCCTGTCCCTTTTGCTTTCAAGTATTCTTGTTCCCATTATTGCGGGGACGCTGCATCCATAGCCAAGCACCAGCGGAATAAGCGCCTTTCCGTGCAGGCCTATCCTATGCAGAAGCCCATCCGCGAGAAATGCCATTCTTGCAAGATACCCGCTGTCCTCCAGAATCCCAAGCACGATGAAAAAGGGAACCAAATATGGAAGCGCAACTATAATTGCCGAAATAACTCCCTCCATGATTCCCCCCCATACCAACTCGAATGCAACTCCCTTTCCTAAAATAGAGCTGAAAATGGGCTGGAGGGACATAAGCGCGGGCTCAAGCAGCGATGCAAAAAAATCACCAAGCCAGAAAATGGAAAAGAAAACGGAAAGCAGAACCAGCAGCATTATCGGATATCCCAAGTACTTGTTCATTGTAATCCTGTCAAGTACTTCTTCCAGGCTTGGCTTTTCAGGCTTTTTTATCCTCTGGCAATGGCTCGCAATCTTGCTTGCTGTCGAATACCTTTCGTAGCTCATTATCAGCTGGGCCGGCTCCTTGTGGATTTTCTCGATTTGTGTGGCAAGCCTTTTCGCGTAAGAAATTATTTTTTTGTTTGCAACGTGCTCCACCATTTCAGGGTCACGTTCAATAAGCTTTATTGCGATATACCTTTTGGGGTATATTGACTTTATCTTTCCAAGCTTCCTCTCAAGCCTTGAAATTCTCTTTTCAATCTCCTCGCCGTATTCGAGTTTTTTCTCCTTGGGATTCCCGTGCTTTGCGGTATCAACGGAAGTTTCAACCAATTCCTTTACCCCCTTTGATTTTGTTGCAACTGTGGGCACTACCGGAACCCCAAGGTCCATTTCAAGCATTCCCGGGTCAATGTGAATCCCCTTTCTTTCCGCCGAATCCATTTGGTTGAGTGCAACCACCAGGGGCGCCCCAATCTCCATTAGCTGAAGTGTAAAGTACAGGTTTCTCTCAAGCGCCGAAGCGTCAACAACATTTATAACTGCATCAGGGTTTTCCTTTGCGATATATTCCCTGGTGACTTTTTCTTCTTCAGTATATGTCTTAAGCGAATAAATCCCCGGAAGGTCGATTACGTAAATGCACTCATTTCCGTATTTCAGCATCCCCTCCGCCCTCTCAACCGTTTTGCCCGGCCAGTTGCCAATATGCTGGTGCCCCCCGGTAAGATTATTGAACAGAACGGATTTTCCGACATTCGCATTTCCCGCAAGCGCGATTTTAAGCCCGCTCATTGTACTCCTCCACAAATATCTTCTCCGCAAGGTGCCTTCCAAGAGCAAGGCATGTTTTCCTTATGCAAATCCTAACCGGTCCGCCCATCCTGCTGGCATGCTGGAGCTCCACATCCGTTCCGGGAGTAAGCCCCATATCCACAAGGCGCTGGGTTGCACCAACACCTCCCGCAATAAACGCAATTCTTGCCTTCTTTCCCTTCCCAAGTTCTGTGAGACGCTTCACATCTTGCTTCCTGAACCCTTCTCCCCCCGAATCATAAATCGCGCTTCTGAGCTTCTCCTCAAGCTCATCGGAAACAACATGCTCAAGCTTGCATGCCTCATCATGTATCTTTGCTTTCTTAAGCCCAAGTATCCTCAGGAATTTTTCAATAAGCCGGTGCTTCCTGAGCACCGAGCTCCCTATTTCCCCGCCTTTTTTTGTTAGCTCAACTCCCTTGTGTGGCTTATACTTTATGAGTTTCTTCTCATTTAGCTTTTTGAACATCTCGCTTACGCTGGGAGCGGAAACATCCATAAGCTCTGAAACATTGCCGGTGGTTAGCTTCTTGCCCTTTTCCTTCAGGCGGCAGAGGGCTTCCAAATACTCCTCAACGCCTGGGCTGGCATTGTTTCCCATACGATATTTAGGTATGCCTAAATTTAAAAACCCAACGGAAGTTTCACACAAAGGAAAGCCACTTGTAATATGCCTCCTCCTTTCCCTTTACTATTTCAAAGAACTTTTCCTGAAGCTTTTTTGTGACTGGGCCGCGCTTTCCCGCGCCGATTTTAATTCCGTCAACCTCCCTGATTGGCGAAACCTCTGCAGCGCTGCCGGTAAAGAAAAGCTCGTCTGCAAGATACAAATCATTCCTTGTCATGTCCTGCTCAACCACTTCAATTCCCATGTCCCCCGCAATTTCCATTACTGAGCTTCTTGTTATCCCGTAAAGCACACCCGCGCTTCCGGGAGGGGTGTATAGCCTTCCATTGTAGACTGCAAAGATGTTTTCTCCCGGGCCCTCCGCAACAAGCCCTTGGGTGTTAAGCATAATGCACTCCTCAACCCCGCTGGCAATCGCCTCCTGTTTGGCAAGTATTGAGTTTATATAATTTCCGCACGCCTTTGCGGAACTCGGCAGTGTCGCCGGGTCGAACCTTCTCCATGACGAAACTTTTGTTCGGACGCCCTTCTCCAGCCCCTCCTTGCCCAGGTATGTCCCCCAAGGCCAGGCCGCGATTGCAATATCAACCTTGCACTTTGAGGGGTTGAGCCCCATTTCTCCGTAAGAATTATACGCAATCGGCCTTATGTAGCATTCTTCCAGCTTGTTCTTCCTCACCGTTTCCAGTATCGCCTCTTCTATCTCCTTGGGCCTGACTGGGAGTTTCATCTGGTATGCCTTTGCGCTCCTGAAAAGCCGCCCAACGTGC
>CAYTXD010000177.1:0-3267 GCA_964441305.1 Microcaldota archaeon | reverse complement strand
ATTGCCGTTGTGCCGTAGCGGTCGGCGCAGCGCAGGGTGCCGGCGAGAGGGGTTCCGTGCATTCCTGCATTCGCAATGCTTGGGATGCTTGCGATAGCTTTTGCCAGAGTATAATGCGTTCCAATTGCTTTTTATAATTCGAATGCATTACTATTTTTATGCCATTGAAAAAGCCGGACTGGCTGAGAGTAAAGCCTGCGCCAAAAAATTCCAGCGAAGCGCGCGTTGGAAAGACGCTAAAGGAGCTTGGTCTGTATACTGTATGCCAGGGAGCGCACTGCCCGAACAGGTTCGAGTGCTGGGGAATGGGAACTGCAACATTCATGATAATGGGCAGGAGGTGCACAAGAAACTGCCTCTTCTGCGCGGTGGAAAGCGCAAAAGAAGGCGACGCGCTGAATGAAAAGGAGCCGGAAAACATTGCAAAAGCGGTAAGGGAATTCGGCTTGAAATATGTTGTGCTCACTTCTGTTGACCGCGATGACTTGGAGGATTTTGGCGCAGCCCATTATGCAAAATGCATTGAAGCAGTGAAGAAGACAGGGGCAAAAGTCGAGGCGCTGATACCTGATTTTCAGGGAGATGGAGGGGCAGTAGCCAAAGTTTGTTCAGCAGTGCCCTTCGTAATCGGGCATAATTTGGAAGTAGTAAAGCCACTGCAAAAAAAAGCAAGGGATAAGAGGGCAAGCTATTCCCGGTCTTTGGAAGTGCTCAGGAAAATAAAGGAAATTGACAAAACCATCCACACAAAAAGCTCCCTAATGCTCGGGCTTGGGGAAACCGAAGACGAGGTTCTTGAGGCGATGGATGATTTGCGAAAAGCAGATGTTGACATAATGACAATCGGGCAGTACCTCCAGCCGTCTCCAATGCACCTTGAAATAAAGGAATATGTCCACCCTGACAAATTCAGGGAATACAAAAAAGCGGCACTGGAAAAAGGATTCAAGGCAGTGTTCTCCGGCCCGTTTGTGAGAAGCAGCTACCGGGCTGCCGAAGTTGCAGAATCCCTTTAGCAACACTTATAAATTTATTATAGTTAAATGGAAAGCAAGAGTGTGGCTATGGAAATTCCCAACATATACAATGGAAATTATAAACTCCTGATTATTCCCCCTTTGCTAATTATGCTGCTCTCCCTGTTTTTCATATTTATTACTCCTGGAATTAACAGCGGAATTGACTTTCAGGGAGGGGCGAGGATGACCGCCCAAACCACCCAGGAGGTTGACACTGGGGAGATTGAAAGCGCTTTTGAAGCGGAGGGATATAATGCGGATGTTTCATCTTACCGCAACCCGTCCGGCTACAATATTGAGGTGACCCTTCCTCTGGATGATGAGATAGTAAGGGCGGAAGAGCTGAAAACAGAGTTTTTCTCAAAGATAGACGATGTTTCACTTCTTGCGAGCGACTATGCAGCAGGGAGGATTTCAAAAGAGGAATACATGGGGCCAAGGTCCGAGATTGATGCAACCGCAAACGAGCTTTTTGCAATTGCCGGGGAAACTCGAAATGCGGAAGATTTCGAAAACCTCAATGAGCTCCAAAGAAAAGTAAGCGACACATATGCGGACGTGAATTCCGAATACCAGTCCGAGATTATCTCAACACTTGGCTCAAATGTAAAGTATTCTAATGTTTCGTTCGAGTCAATAAGCGCAACCCTTTCCTCAAGGTTTTTGGAGAAGGCACTTGGAGTCATTGTATGGTCCACGATATTCGTTACAATACTGGTGTTCCTGCTTTTCAGGACTGCAATACCGAGCGCCGCAGTAGTCGTGGGCGCAGTCAGCGACATAATAATTGCGCTTGGGGCTATGGCATTTTTCCAAATTCCCCTCACTCTGGCTTCATTCGCAACACTCCTGGTGCTAATAGGTTTTTCGCTTGACACTGACGTTCTGCTGACAATGAGAGTCGTAAAAAGAAAGGAAGGAACACCAAGGCAAAGGGCGTTTGACACAATGAAAACAGGCCTCACAATGAGCGTTGCAGTGCTTATTGCCTTTGTAATATTATTTGCCTTATCGCTTGTGACCCACATACAAACTTACTATGAAATATCTGCAGTCGCCATTGCAGGAATGATTGGCGACATAATTGCCACTTGGGGAATCAATGCAGTGATGATTCTCTGGTATGTAGAGAAAAAGGAGAAGGTGAACCAATGAAAAAGGAAGCATTGCTGGAACTGATTTATGACAAGCGCATGCTGATACTCTACATACCTGTACTACTGTCAATAATTTCCATCGCATTTTTCGGGCTTAAATTCGGAATAGATTTTTCAGGCGGAACAAGGATTCCGGTGATACTTGAAAAGCAGGTGGATCAGTATACTATGGATGAGATGATTGAGAACATCAAGACAAGGGTCAGCACTTTCGGAGGGCTTGGGGAGGTAAAAGTTCAGACAGTGGGAGGCAACGAAATACATATTGAGATTCCAAGCAGCGAACCTGAAAGAATTGAGCAGGTAGAAAAGATACTCCTTCAGCAGGGGGTTTTCATTGGAATAGTGGATGGAAAAACTGCCCTTACAGGCGACTCAATTTATTCCGGCACAATCTCCCCTCTCCCGTCTTCCCAGCTCCGCGGCTCGGACTGGGGAGTGCAGTTCAACATCAACAGGCAGGCCGCAGAGAAATTTGCCAATGTTTCAAAAGGAAAGGCAAACTACCCTCTTTACATGTTTTTGGACAGGCCCTCAAATGCAACATTTTTCATTAACCGGGCGGACCTTCTTCATTCCACTCTTGATTACAGGAACCCTGTTACTGAGAAAGAGGCGATAGACGCGCTCTCCCAGGCGCTTGAGCTGGAGGGGGAGGATATCCCTGTTTTCCTTGCGGAGGATTTTGAGCAATACGAGGATTCCCTGAATGAGCTTGTTGCGAGCGGAAAGACAAAGGCGATAGTTTCGGCAAATGCCTCCAGGGAACTCAAGAATTCACTCTCGGAAATCGGCTTCACAGTAGTTGAGAAACCCCCCGAGGAAATGACGCCTGAGTATTCAGGAAGGCCAACTGGGGAAGGAGTCACCGCAAGCGAGTGTGATGCAGTTGGCCTGCTTTCAGCGCCCAACCTCTCGCCCGACGTGACCACTGGAGTGCCCAGGTACGGCTATTCCATAACCGGAGGGGCAGAGGGGGAAGGAATGGAAAGGCAGATTAACGCGCAGGAAAATGCGCAGGAAATAATGTCTATACTGAAAGGCGGCGCCCTGCCTGTCCAGATTTCAATCGGAAGCAGGAAGACAGTCGC
>CAYTXD010000176.1:0-3278 GCA_964441305.1 Microcaldota archaeon | reverse complement strand
AAAATTGGCGTGAAGCACAAGGTGCCTCCCGTCCTGATGGGGGTGCTGGTTCTTGCAGTCGGCACATCCCTGCCCGAGGCAACAACTTCCCTGACCTCTTCATTGATGGGCCACGGGGGCATAGTTGTCGGCGACATGATTGGCTCGAATCTTGTGCTGATAACTTTTGTAATTGGGCTGATTTCATTATTCACGCACATGAAAACCACCCGCAGGACTGTTCTCCTGATTGGCGGTTCTGCGATTATTGCATCCATTCTTGCAGTTGCTGTTGCAGAAAAGGGATATATCACGAGGATGGATTCAATTTTGCTGTTTGCCTCCCTTGCATTTCTGCTTTACTTGATAATGAGGCTTGGGAAAAAATATTACGAGATTGAGGAAACAAATGAAAAGGTGGGCTGGCCGGTCTATGCGAGGCTAATACTCGCAATAGGCATAGTAATCCTCGGCGCAAGGCTTGCAGTTGATTCCGCAATCCTAATCTCGAATGAACTTGGAGTGCCTGAATTTGTGATAGCCCTTCTTGCAATAGGCCCCGGGGGTTCGCTTCCAGAGCTCGCAATTGCTTTTTCTGCATTTCGAAGGAATAATCCAGACCTGGCCATAGGAAACCTTCTTGGAAGCAATATCTCAAATTCAACTTTTGCACTTGGCATAGGCCCCTTTTTCTCGCCCATCTCTTTTGACGCCTCGCTAGTGCGGCTGACAGGCCCTTACATGGTTTTTGCCTCAATCGTGGTTGTTGCGATTTTTGCATGGAAAAAAGAGATTGGAAAAAAGACCGGGGCATTCTTTATTCTTCTGTACCTTGGTTTCGTGGCAGTTAATATCCTGCTTGGAAATTTCGTCTGAAAATTGCTTTTTCCCATTGAGCTCCTTTCAGATTCCAGCGAAATGTTTTTAAAATACCTCTAATTAACCTTGTTTAACATGAGGTGGTCATTTGGCAGATATAGTAGGATCGACCGTGAACAGTTTGATGACAGGCTTAAGGGGAGCGCTTGCTGGCAGTTTCCAGACGCTATCCACAACACTGATTCAGTCAACACCGCAGATAATTGCGGCAATCATTTTGGTTGCAATCGGTTACGGGGTAGCATGGATTGTTGCAAGGGTTCTAAAGCGTGTTTTGCAGTTCATCGGTCTTGAAGAGTTTCTCGCCCAGCACAGACTTGAAGATGCATTGGGCGGGGTGCAGGTAAGCAGGCTGCTTGTGCAGATTACAAAATACTACATTCTTTTGGTATTTTTGCAGGCGGCAGTTTCGCAGCTGAATCTTTCGGCGCTGACCAATTTCCTGACTGCAGTTCTTGACTTTGCAGTTGTTTTGATTGGTGCAGGTTTGATAATTGCTGCAACAGCGCTTGTCGGCGAGCTTATCAAGGAAAGGATTCTTGATGTTTCAAGAAAGTCCAAGCTCCTTGTAACAGTTGCAACGGCAGCAAAATACCTGACAATCTTCATCGGCGTTGTAGTCGGGCTTGACACAATCGGTTATGGTACAACAATCATTACCGAAACATTTGTGTCCATCGTCAACTCCGTGATACTCGGAATCGCACTTGCGGTTGGTATCGCATTCGGTCTTGGCGGGCAGTCTGACGCGAAGGACATGCTGAAGAAGGCAAGAAAGAAGCTCAGCATTTAGGGCTTTTTTTCTCTTTTTTTCTTTTTCTTTTATTTTTCCAATTAGTTAGCTTTCGCAAATCACACATCCAATTTTTTCAATCCATTTCATCTTTTTGAAGCCCGCTTCCCCAAGGCGCCCCATTACCCCTTTCTTCAAGCTTTTCTTCCTGAAGCGCGAGCCGGGCTCGCCTGTGTAATGCAATAGCTTTCCCCCATCCTTCATCACCCTTTTGAGCTTTTTGTAAAACTCAAGCGAGTAAAGCTTGGGCGCGAACTTGAAAGTCGGCGGGTCAAGCAGTATTCTGTCAAACTCATTTTCTTCAAACTCATCCACAATTTCAAAAGCATCCCCAATCTCAACATCAATCCCGCTGAACAACTCTTTTGAAAGCGGATTCTCCTCTGCCAAAATAAGCACATTCTCATCCTTCTCAATGCTCTTTACTTTCGCGCCACTTTTTTTTGCCTCAATTGCGGAGTACCCAAGCCCGGTGCAGATATCCAGCACCTTTTCACCTTTCTTCACTCCTAATGCCTTTATTTTCCTCTTTGCATCCTCAAGGGGATTCATGCCCTTCACCCTGTGCATTCTCACCCCGTCAATTGCGAAAGTGGTTGTTTTGTCCGAAAGCTCCACTAGCTGGTAAAAATGCCCCGAAAAAAACTGGTAAAGGGATTTCAGCTTCCCCTTTTGCTTTCCCATCTACATTCCAAGGGCTTCCATTATTGCGTCTTCATCAAACCCGACAATTATCTTCCCGCCAATGTCAGTAACAGGAACTCCCATTTGCCCGGACTTTTCAACCATCTCTGCCGCCTTCTCCTGATCCACAGAAACATCAATATCCTCGAACTCAACATTGTTCTTTTCCAAAAATTCCTTAACCATTTTGCAGTAAGGGCACGTAGGAGTTGAATACACTTTAACGTTTGCCATCTTATCACCAAGTGTCTTTCTCCCGCTTCTATTTTAACACTTATGATTTTTCCTTTATTCTCCCTATTGCTTTCTGCGGAAGCTCTCTTTGCTCAACAAGGTGGCTGACAGTTGCGGGTAGGCCAGTCATCAAATCAGGATATATGAATTCATAGCCTGTTTCAAGCAGCCTTTCCGAGCTGAAAGTATTTTCCCATACCAAGGACGCAAAATCGTCCGGCTCAAGCTTCACAATATACTCAAGCCGCCCGTCAACAAAATGGGGAAGAGGAACACTAAGCTCTGCAGGGGTATTTTCAAGCACAGCCCCAAACATCTTGGATGCAATATCCCCCAAAGGAACAAAAATGGTTTTTGAGTGCAAAATCTCCTTTATCTTCCTCAGCGCGTCTCCTATCTGGATTGGGACCTTATCCGAAATATTGTAAATTGTGTGCTCCAGCTTTTCATGAGCGTTGAGCAGGTGGATTGCCGACTCCGCAACATCGCGCACATGCACGGCACTGCTCATAATGCTTCCCTTGAAAGGCAGCGGCAGGAGGGGGTAGTCATGCGCCATTACGTCAATCAGCTTCTTAAGCCCGTAATTCTGCATACTGCCATAAACCGCGGTGGGCCTGATGATTATGATTTTTGCCTTATCCTTGAACTCAAGAGCCGCATTTTCCTGTGCAAGCTTTGATTTTCCATAAGGGTTGGAAGGCTTCGG
>CAYTXD010000175.1:317-3309 GCA_964441305.1 Microcaldota archaeon | reverse complement strand
CTGAAATCAGTTGAAAACCACGTAAAACACGGTTCTTCCTTTCTGACAGTCCACGCCGCCCTGACTAAGGAAGGGCTCTCCCACTCAAGAAAACGCCTTATGCCTATTGTCAGCAGGGGCGGCTCGATAATCGCAAGATACATCTCCGACACCGGAAAGGAAAACCCATTCTATTCGAACTTTGATTCGCTGCTTGACATTCTTTCCGGCACGAACTGCTCCCTTTCACTCGGAGACGCGCTAAGACCTGGGGCAATTGCGGATGCGCGCGACGAGGCGCAGCTTTCCGAGCTGCGCACCCAGGGGGATCTTGTCAAGAAATCAATAAAACGAAAAATCCCGGTTTTCTGTGAGGGGCCGGGCCATATGCCACTTGACAGGATTCAGGAAGACGTAAAAATGCAAAAAGAACTCTGCTCCAATGTTCCCTACTACACTCTAGGCCCCCTTGTAACCGATATCGGGCTTGGCTATGACCATGTTTCCGCTGCAATCGGGGGCACAGTTGCGGCAGCCGCAGGAGTGGATTTCCTCTGTGTCGTAACCCCTGCGGAACACATATCACTTCCCTCCGAATGCGACATAAGGGAAGGCACCATAGTAACAAAACTTGCCGCCCACGCCGCAGACATAGTGAAACTGAACAAAAAAGACAGGGACTACAAACTATCAAAAGCCCGCGCAGAGCTAGATTGGGAAGCGCAAAAGAAGCATGCAATAGGCAATTCTCCCCCCAACATTTCAAAGGGCAAGCCGTGTTCTATGTGCGATGAACTATGTTCAGTAAAAACAATGAACGAAATATTCCCCAAGAAAAAAAGCGCTAAAAAGTGACAATTTCATTTCCGTGCTGCCTTACATATGCAACCAACGCGCCATTAAAATCCTTTAGCGTGGCAATTGTAAACTCATTTCCCAAATGAAGCGTCAGCAGGTGCCTCTCCCCTTCATACTCTACCTCCATGCTTATTGCTTTCCCGCCTGCCCCGATTCTTATTGCGTCAGCCATTGCATCACACAAACTTAATTTTTCTCAACTTCTCTGCCTCTTCTGTCTTTCCATTTCGTTCAAGTATGTCTGCCAATGTGCTCAACTTGCCCCCAACCACGTCCAAAACCTGCCCCACTTTTTTCGGGTCTTTCACGACTTTCGGGTAATCCTTCCTCTCAACATTTTCGGCAGTAATCCCTTTTTCCTTTCCACCCAAATCCATCTTAACAGTTGGCTTCTTTTTCGGAATTCTCTTAAGTAGCTCGCTTCCTTCTTTTCCAATCGGTTTTTTTATCCTTTGCGCGCGCGCCATTCCACCACACCATAATTACTCATCCATTCTTTATATACCTAACTGCCATGTAACAAAACCATTCTCCCCGAACCACCCAAAAACAAACCTGCACCCCAAAACTACCCAATCTGCATTGCCGAGCCAATCTCATTTATTTTCCTTAATGCTGAAAGAGCCGCAAGGGCACTGGTTTTCGGGTTCTCCTCCGACTGCTCGTTCTCCACCCTAAACTCAAATTCACCCATCTTGCCCCTTGCCTTGATTGTGTGCGTGTTCCTTTTCACACCCGGGTCCGAAACCACTCTCACCCTTGTTTTCTCAAAGCCGATTCCGCACAGTGCAAGAGTCGCCGCAACATTCACGTTTTTTGGCAGCGTTTTGCATGCCTCCCTTGCACTTCCTTCAAAAACAACCACTTCCTTCCCTGTCTCCTCCATGCTTAGCGACTTGGGCGGCTTCCTTGTCTCCAGAACGACCTCTCTCAAGACATCCCGCGCGCTTCTTACCGCATCCAACCCACCAACAGCCCCGCTTGGGACATATATTCTTTTCCCGCTTTTTTCAGCCGCCCCTTCCAGCTCCCCCAGCAACCCTTCATCTGCAAGCGCGCCAACAGAAAGAACCATTACATCTGCATACTCCAAAACACCAGCAAGCATTCCAACTGCCTTTTGGGAAGCCGCCTCCACAACAAGATCTACTCCCTCCTCCGGCCGCCCAACGACCTTTGCACCAAGCCCCATCTCCCTCACCCTGCGTTCCGCAAACTCCAAATCCGCCTCACAAACCCAGCATACCTCTTCCTTGAGCTTTCCTGCAAGGTATCCCCCGATTGCGCCAATTCCAATAAGCCCAATTCTCATCCACTCATCTCCAGCATTCTCTCTATTCCCTTTCTCGCCTTTTTGGCAATCTCCTCCGGCACTTTCACTTCATACTTCTCCCGTTTAAGTGAACCCCTCAGTTTTTCAGGAGTTATCCTCTTCATGCCTTTACACGTGCTTTTGACTCCGAAAAACTTCTTTTCTGGAACATCCTTCCCCAGCCGGTAAATCATATCCTTTTCTGTTGCGATTATAAATTCCTTCGCGCCACTTTTCTTTGCAGCCCGTATCATGCCCGAAGTGCTCTCTATATGGTCTGCAATCTCTCTTACTTCAGAGGTGCACTCGGGGTGGGCCATAATCTCTGCTTCAGGGTGTGCCTTCTTGATACTCAAAATCTCCCCTTTGCCTATTGCCTCGTGCACATGGCAGCACCCATCCTTCGGAATCGGATAGAATTTTTTCTCCGGAACATTCTCTTGTGCATACTCGCACAGGTTTCCATCCGGCCCAAATATTATTTCAGTTTCCGGAATCTTTCTCGCAATTTCCAGCGTGTTCGCGGAAGTGCAAACATAATCTGCCTTCGCTTTGGCTTCCGCCAGCGTGTTTATATACAGCAGCACTGCAGCATCCGGGTGCCCATCTCTCGCATTTTCAATATCCTTAAGCTTAAGCTTTGCTGCCATCGGGCAACCCGCTTCAATGTCCGGAATAAGCACTTTTTTTTCAGGATTCACAATTTTTGCGGTTTCAGCCATGAAGCTGACTCCGCAGAAAACTATCACTTCATTTTCGGCGCCCCTCGCCTTTCTCGCAAGCTCCAAGGAATCTCCAACAATATCCGCCACATCCTGCACTTCGGGGACCTGGTA
Source organism: Microcaldota archaeon (assembly GCA_964441305.1). Taxonomy (GTDB): domain Archaea; phylum Micrarchaeota; class Micrarchaeia; order Anstonellales; family CAYTXD01; genus CAYTXD01. The sequence continues at coordinate 324 of CAYTXD010000175.1, read as the reverse complement.
ATTATGC
>CAYTXD010000175.1:0-307 GCA_964441305.1 Microcaldota archaeon | reverse complement strand
CTTTCTCCACTTTCAACTCTGCAATCTCCTCTAAAACACCCATTAATATCTCCTCAAACTTCGGTAAAATATTGTGGTTGAAGTTACCAGCATGGGCTGGACCGCAAACAGAATCAGCAGTATGCCCGCCCCGAATGCGACAAGCGGGACAATCCCAAAAACAACAAAAAGAAGCGCCCCTCCCAGAAGAAAAACAATGAACTCATCAAGATTGTTCTTTATGGTTTTTATTGATCTTACAACTCCCTCAAAAGCATTAACATTATCAACAACACATGCAGGGGTGGCAAGCATGAAAGGTATCTCT
>CAYTXD010000174.1:0-3323 GCA_964441305.1 Microcaldota archaeon | reverse complement strand
AAATCAGCTTCCCATCCCTGCTCTTCAGAACTGCAAGCGAAAGCTCAAATTTTTTCTTCACTCCCGCGCTCTCCCTGAAAAGCATGCTAGTTGCAAACCCAAAGGATGAGAGGAATGCCATCACCATGAACATGGCACCAAACCCCAGCACATCAAGTGCAACCCCGCTTGCAAGCATTGCAAAAGATGCGACAATAGCCGGAAAGCCAACAAGAAAACCAATATTTTTTCCCATCTTTGCATTTTTGCTCAGGTCAACAATCCTGAAATTCATAAAACCTGTAAGATTGGAATCAAAAAAATCGGTCAAGCTTTTCACAAGCGCAAACTGCCAAACCCCGCTTGCAAAAACATACCCCAAATAATGGATGGAATTCAAAAGCCCAATCACCCTTATCACTGCATTCCTTCCCCGAACATCTGAAAACGCGCCAAGCAGCACATTTGCTATCCCTGAAAGAAGTGCGCCGGTACCGAATATCAAGCCTACCTCATCCAATGAAACCCCGAGCGAATCAAGGTAAAGGGGCAGGATTAGGAAAAGCATGCCCCAAGCAGAAAAAAACATAATGCTTGCAAAAACAGTTTTCTTAAGCTCCAAAAAATCACTTCTTTGCAAAAGTCAAATAAGCAGTGTGCGTAAGCCCCTTGTTCTCTGGCCTGAAGCCCCTCTCGCGCACCAGGTACTCGCGCACAATCGACTCAATTGTAAATATATTCTCCCCCTCAAAGCCAGCTTCCCTGCAAGCTTTCACAAACTTCTGCACCTGCTCCGCATGGGGCAAATAACCGACCAAATACCCCCCTTCCTTCAACGCCCCATGTGCGCTTTCAACCGCTTTATCCGAATCCGCCAAATCCAAAGTGACCAGGTCAACATCCTGCTCTTCGATCCCCTCAAAAACGCTTTTCCTTTTCACTTTGGCATTCCCCAAGCCAGACCTTTCAATATTCTTCTCCGCAAGCTCCGCAAAATCCTCTTTCCACTCATAAGCAGTAACCTTTTTGCAAATATTGCCAAGAGCAACCGACAGCCATCCGCTTCCCGCGCCAGCATCCACGCATACACTTTCTTTTCCAACTCCAGTATACGCGACAATCATCCCAATATCCTTTGGAAGCGTCACCTGCGGGCCCCTTTTCAGCTTTCTCAAAATATCCGGAAATCTCTTCATGCTAATCTATGGAAAGCAATATTCATAAATCCTGGTGCATTTAGTCTTGGTTTTTTGTTCTGGAAAACTTCTTACGACTGGAATTCTACTGCTTCCTTTTATTTAAAAAGAAGTAATCCGACTCAATTAAGTAATATCCATGCAGACTCTAAATTTAATTGATTTGGCAAGTTCAATTAATTCAAACAAACGCTTATTAGAGAAATTCAATATTTTTAGCGAGATAAGAATATCTGACGACATGCCTTTATGCAAATGGAATGATGGTTGGCCCCTCCCTAGAGTGTTTGATACTTATTCTGTTGAATTTACATATAATGGAAGATCTGGACAAAAAGCATGGAAGAGATATTTAATTGGAAAAGTAATTTCTTTGGAGGATATGAAGAAAAGAAAAGTTTATGCACATAAATATATTGGGGGAAGGGGCACATTATACCTGATTTTGAATGGCTGGGTATGGGGAAAATTTTCTGATAATTGGTGCTGGCAAAAAATTCCAAAAACTTCAGGCATTATTATTTCGGATAATTCAACATTAACTGTCAAACTCCCACGAAGTCATTTTTGTATCAAATACAGGGCTAATGATGGAAACACAGATTCGATAATACTTCCCAAAAAAATTATTTTGGATGAATTATTTTTTGAAGGGCTCGGCTTATATTTTGGGGAAGGGAGCAAGTCATTTGGTGAATCGCATGTTACCTTCACAAATACTGACTTCTTTTTGATTGAGCATATGGTCATTTGGTTCCAAAGGTTTGGGCTATCCCTCGAAGGGCTTAAATTCTATATTGAAAGAACCAAAAATAATCCCAATGCCTGCCCCGCCTATGAATTTTTAACTAAAATCGGAGTTAAAAAAGGACAGATAAAAGTAACATCAATTAAAAAAACCGGAAACAAGTTAGTAATCGATATAGTGATTCATAACAAACTCTTTAAGGTAATGATTCTCCAGATTCTTGGTTATTTTTCATATCGCATACCAAACAACACAGATTGGTCTGCCTCCTTTATCCGAGGTTTAATAGCATCTGAAGGCTGCGTCAGGCTATTCAAGCCTGGCCTTATCCACTCTGTTAAAATTTCGTGCGCTAATGGGGCTTACCGAAAACTATATCTGTCATGCCTGAATACTGTTGGAATCCATGCATGCGAAGACTTATCTACTCCAAATTCAGAGTCTGTCGCCATTTCCAGGCTGGAAAACTACAAAAAGCTAAAAGATATAAATGCTTTTAAACTTAGCAAAACCAAATCTGTTAAATTTTTACGTGGTTTGTCTACGTACAAAAAACTTAAATTATTGGGTAGGTGAGTGAATTGGTTGGTGTTGCAGTAATTGGTTCATCCTGGGGGGACGAAGGAAAGGGGAAAATCGTCGATTATTTGGCAGAAAAGGCGGACATGGTTGTGCGCTATGCGGGCGGAAACAACGCAGGCCACACAGTAGTTGCAGAGGGAAAAACCTACAAATTACATTTAATGCCTTCCGGCTCAGTTCGGGGAAAGAGAATAATCATCGGAAACGGAACAGTAGTCGACCCAAAAGTTTTGCTTGAAGAGATAAAAAAGCTTGAGGATGGAGGAACAAAAGTAGACTTAGGGCTAAGCGACCGCGCACACATAATACTTCCTCTTCACCAGCAGCTGGACGGCTTGCAGGAGCAGGAGAAGGGAAAGCTTGCAGCAGGAACAACAAAGAGGGGAATAGGCCCCTGCTATTCGGACAAGGCGGCAAGGTTCGGAATACGCGTTGCAGAGTTAATGGACAAGGAGGTTTTTGCACAAAGGCTAAAGTCCCTAATGGAGCAAAAGGAAGCGCACTTCGAATCCGTTTACGGGGAAAAACTCGTGAAAAGCTATGATCATGTTTTAAGTGAATACAGTGAATATGCAGACAAGCTAATGCCTCTTGTGATCAATTCTTCTTATGAAGTCAACAACGCTCTCGGTACTGGAAAAACAGTTCTTTTCGAAGGGGCGCAGGGAACAATGCTTGACTTGGATTTGGGCGTATACCCATACGGAACCTCCAGCAATACTGGGGTTGGCGGGATTCCTGCAGGCGCGGGAGTACCAATGAGCAGCGTCTCAAAAGTGATAGGCGTTGCAAAGGCATACCTTTCAAGGGTCGGAAGC
>CAYTXD010000173.1:0-3334 GCA_964441305.1 Microcaldota archaeon | reverse complement strand
CCCTTCTGGCAGAATACCACGTTTGCCCCGGTCTTTGAAATTTTCTCCACCATGTTCCTTAGCATGGTCTCCTCCTGCTTCAGATATAAGTCCATCTGGTCAGGGGAAGTTATCTGTATCTTTGCGTCGACCTCAGTCTTGTCGATTTCAAGGGCGCTGTCGATAAGGGCTATTTTTGCGTCCTTAATTTTCTTGGGCATCCCAGAATGGACGACTTCCTTGTCAACGAGCACTCCCTTGATGAGCTTTGTGTCATTGATGTCTCCGCCTTCCTTTTTCTCAATCTTTATGAGCTCGGTGTCCACATAAGTTTTGCCGTCCTGCTCTTCTGCAACCTGTATAACCGCATCAACAACAAGCTCGGACAGGATGTTTTTCGCTTCCCCGACTCCGACGCTCTTTGAGCCCATTGAAATGCCTGCTATGTTCATGAGAATTTCCTTGTCTTTTGGGGTAACCTTTGTACTGAATTTTTCAAGAAGCTCCTCGCACTTCTTTGATGCAAGCCAGTAACCGTTTATGATTGTGCTTGCGTGGATGTTCTGGTCGAGAAGGTCGCCTGCCTTTTTCAGAATCGTGCCTGCGAGCATTACCGCTGTTGTTGTTCCGTCGCCAACCTCCTTGTCCTGCGTCTTTGCGATTTCAACCATAATCTTTGCCGCAGGGTGCTCAACATTCATCTCGTCGAGAATTGTGGCACCGTCATTCGTGATTACGATGTCACCAAGCTCTGATACGAGCATCTTGTCCATTCCCTTCGGCCCGAGAGTGGTTCTTACCGCGTTTGCAACTGCGTATGCAATTGCAATGTTTGTCCTCTGCGCGTCCCTTCCTAGCACGCGGGAGCTGCCCTCAGGCAGAATCAATACCTGCTGTCCTTCTAAATTTCTTCCCATACTCTCACCTCTAGTTGTTTTTAGCCACTAATTTAAAGTGTGCAAAATCAATGGATATGAATGCATACAAAATCTTTTATAAGTTGCGGAAAAAAGTTGCATTATGAGAAAATTCGAGTGGAGCCGGAAAGAGAAAAGCAGAATAGTCAAGCCAAGGAGGAGGGAGTTTGGGCTTCCGGGGGATTACAGGGAATATACTGATATTTACTTTACTAATTCAAGGGAAATAATTGAAAAAGACGGGCTGAATCCATGGGTGAGGTACCAGGTTTTTGTGAGGGAGGGGCCTGGAATCGTTTGCGGAATTGATGAAGCAATAGCAATGCTCCGGAAATACAGTAGATTGAAGGAAAGGGGGGGAGAAGTGAGAGCACTTTATGACGGGGAGAGTTTTGAGGGAGATGAACCGATAATGGTAATCGAGGGGCCTGCACAGGAGTTGATTGAGCTCGAGACAGTTTACCTTTCGGCAATTTCGGCAGGAACGACTTATGCAACGAACATGAACAAAATAGTGAAAGCTGCGGAGGGAAAAGATGTGGTTGACTTTGGGGCGCGACATGTGCATTGGAGCACTGTCCCTGCATTTTCATATGCTGCATGGGTTGGCGGTGCGGCAGGGGTTTCAACCCCTGTTGGAGCTGAAACTTTCGGGGGTGGGGCAAAAGGGACCCTACCCCATGCGCTTGTGCTGATTTACGGTAGCACCGAAAAAGCCGCGGAAGCTTTTGCGAGGAATATTGAGCCGAAAGTGGTTGCCCTTATTGACACATATAACATGGAGATTACGGATTCGATTGCAACCGCGGAAATGCTCGGGAAAAAGCTTTATGGAGTAAGAATTGACACATGCGGGGAGTCGATTGCCGAGAGGGGGCATTTAGAGAAGGGAGGTTACGAAGACGGGCCAGGGGTTACAATCGAGGCGGTGAGGAATTTAAGGGAAGCGCTTGATGAGAAAGGTTTTGGGAATGTGAAAATTTTTGTTTCAAGCGGTTTTGATGCCGAAAAGACAAGGGCTTTTGTGGAGGCTGAGAAAAAAGGGGGGGAAAGGCTGTTTGATGCAATAGGCACAGGAAGCTTTCTTGCGCCAATGCATTATGCCACATCGGATATTGTTGAGAAGGACGGGAAGCCCTGCGCAAAGGTGGGAAGGGAGATAATTGAGAATCCGAGGTTGAAGAGGGTGGAATTATGAAAATTTTCGGAAGGGAAAAAGAGGAGATGGAAGTTGGGGAAAAGGCACGGGAAGTTGTTGCAGTAGTTGACATGCAGAATGATTTTGTTTATCCTGAGTACGAGTGGGAAGGGGAAAGGAAGGAGGGTAAGCTTGTAGTTCAGGATGCAAAGAATATTGTGGATGGGATGAAAGAGTATTTGAGAAGGAAAAGGAACGGCGAGGTAAAAATAATCTATACTGCTGATTCGCATCCCCCCGATGCGGGAGAGTTTGAGGAGTGGGGCAAGCATTGCGTAAAGGGGAGCCCTGGCGCGGGAATTATTGAGGAGTTGAAGCCGAAGGAGGGGGAGCCGGTTTTTGAGAAGAATGCTTATTCTCCTTTTGACAATGAGAACCTGGAGCCGTATTTGAGGGAATTGGGAGTTGAGAAGGTAACTATCGTGGGAGTGGCTACAGAGGTTTGCGTGAGTGAGTTTGCAATTCCCGCGATGGAGAAGGGTTTTGAGGTTGAAATAAAGAGGAACTTGGTGAGGGGGATTGACAGGGAGAAGGCGAAGGAGGCATTGGAAAAGTTTGAGGGGAAGGGAGGCAAAGTAGTTTAGTTGAAAAAAGCGCGGAATGATGATGCGGGGAGCTATATTCTTGGGGGCGGCTATTTACTCTACTATTGCCCCTTTCTTTGCAATTGATGCAGAGAATGAGTTGAATCCCTCCTCATTTAGCTGGGAGGATATTTTCTTTGATTTTGCCTTGCTTACAAGGGCTATTGCTGCGCCTCCCTTTCCCCCTGCTCCTGAAATCTTTGCGCCGTATGCTCCCATGCCAATAACTGCGCGTACTGCTTTTTCAATTCCCTTGCTGGAAACATTTCCCTTTTCAAGGAGCTTTTGGTTTTCAATCATGAGTTCCCCGAGTTTTTTTGGGTCGCCTGCGGGCTTTAGCTCTCGTATTGCCTTTCCGTAAATCATCACATATGGGTCAAGAAGCTCATTCCTGTGAAGCTCGCCCATCTTTTCCGGGGAGTCGGTAATTGAGTATGCTTTTGCGAATTTTTCAATCATTGCGCCTGTTGTGTTCCTTTCTTTTTTGTGGGTATCTATCACTAAAAGTTCTGTATTTTTTGGGAACGCAACTTTGATTGGTCGTGAGTAAAGCTTTACTGGGTTGAATTTCTTCTCAAATTTCTGGGGCTTTCCGGAAACCACAGTCCTTGCGTCAATTCCGCTTGGCTTTCCCCCGTGGGCTATTGAATCGCATG
>CAYTXD010000172.1:0-3345 GCA_964441305.1 Microcaldota archaeon | reverse complement strand
GAGGATTGCAAAAATCTTTCCGCTGCGCGCAGTTAGGGAAATATCCTTCAGCTTAAAGCCGCCTATATTGCTGTTTATGTTTTTTAGGGCCACATTCATTTTTTCACGCTCAAAACCCTGAGTATTGCAAATGCCGCAAGGCAGACAAGCAGGAGAATTGCCGCAGCTGAGGAGGAATCCGCCAATCCGGAGGAAAGGAATTTCTCATAAATCATCACTGGCGCGGTTTTTGGGAAATACGCGATTACCACAACTGCGCCGAATTCGCTGATGCCCCTGGCCCATCCCATAAGCATTCCCACCGCTATACCGCGTTTTGCAAGGGGAAGGGAAATTCTTTTGAAAACTTCCAAGTGGGAGGCGCCCAAAGTCATTGCGGCCATTTCCAGCCGCGGGTTTACTGACTCGAAACCCTCCCTTATTGAGTTGACCAAAAAGGGGAAGCTTACAAAAAGCATTGCGATTATTACCCCGAAAATTGTCCCGAAAAAGCTTATCCCGAAAATGGAGTGGGCTGGGGCGCCGATGATTCCGAATTTCCCGAAAACAAGAAGTATTGCAACGCCTGCCACGGTGTGGGGGACCACCAGGGGAAGGTCGATTGCCGCCTCGACTATGCTCTTTCCAAAAAAGCTTTTTCTCGCAAGCAGGTAAGCAACAGGAATTGCAAAAATGGCGCCGATTAATGCGGTTATCGCCGCTGAAAGAATGCTGAGCATGATTGCGTCCCTGACCTGAATGTCCAAGCCCGCGGAAACCAGGGATTCGGGGGATTGGGAAAGGATTATGTTTGCCAGAGGCAGGATTACGAACAGCAGGGAGATTGCACTTATTGCGGCAAAAAAAATGAAAAGGGATTCTGTTCTCCTCATGTTTCAACCACCATCCCCTTCAGAATTTCAGGCAGTGCAGAATGGTTGTCTGTTTCTGCGGGATGCACAGGCGCCTGGCCGTTTTGCGAGAGAATCTGCCTTCCCCTTTCGCTTAGCAAAAAGGAGATGAACTGCTCCGCCCCCTCTTTTCCGGGGGAATTTTTGGGTATTGTTATCCCGTAGGCGATTGGGCTGCCGATGTCTGTCATTTCCGCCCCGTTTTTCGTGCTCGTTACCTTTGCTGTCGAATAAAATCCATCATGCTTTATGCTGCTTAAGTCGATTTCTTCCGGCAGTGTTATGTACTGCAGGCCGTGCTGCTCTGCAACGGACCTGTATATGAAAAGGTAATCTATCTCCCCTGCCTGCAGTATTGCAACAAGGTCTGTTTCAGTGTCCCTTATGTTTTTCTCGGGCGCGTTCTTTTTTATTGAGCCATAAAGCCCGGGAAGCCCATAATGGCTTTCTGCAAGCTGCAGCACCATCAGCGAACGGTAGCCGCAGGGGTCTGTTGCAGGGTTGGAATGCCCCACTTCCGCCCCTTCCAGGGAAAGTATCTCGTGCCAGTTTTCAGATGTGATTTCACCACTGTTCCTGCTTTTTTCGGTGTATGCCACCACCATGCTGTTCTTTGCAAATATTATGTTCCAATCCGCATAATCAGGGTACATCATTTCAGGCATGAGCTTGTAGTCCGCGCTTGCAACAATGTCTGCTTCTCTGCCTAATTCAGTTACTTTTCTAATAGTGTCTTTGCTTCCCTTTGCCTCGCGCTGAACGTCATACTGCGGAAAAAGGGCTTCAAATTCTTTTTCGGCCTGCCCAAACGGCGCGCTTAGGCTTCCTGCATGAAAAACAGATATTGTTTCCTTTTCATTAGGCGGGGGGTATGGCATGAGCGCTAAAATTGCGGCGATTACCAGCATAAGCGCGGCTAATGCGTATTTGACTTCCTCTCTCAAAAAATCACCAGGCCTATTGTGGACATAAAAGCATATATTGATTAATGTTAAGTAGAAATGGTTAAGTGGTTAAAATGGAAACTTTTCTAACAAAAAGGCAGATGCAGGTATTTGAGCTTGAAAAGAGGGGCATTGGAATTTCGGAAATGGCGGAAAGGCTTGGGACTTCCATACAGAACATCTCAATGCTGAGGAGAAAGGCGCATGAAAAGATTGAAAGGGCATATGCCACAGTGGAATTTGCGGAAGCAATTGAAACCGGCCCAAATCTTGTGGCCAGGATGAGAAAGGGCACGGAAATATCTTCGATTCCGGCAAAGATATTCAGAATCGCGGACTCGGGAAATGTCAAGGTCAGGGTGAGGAGCTGGGAGATAATAAAGATGCTGGAGGAAAAGAATAAAGTAAGGAAGGGGAAGCTTATTTCAAAAGCAAGCATTACGGTAATGCCGGACGGGTCAGTAATGGTTGGTTGACTATTCCTTTTTCAAAAGCATAAGCTGGGCAAGGAGCGCTTCAAGCTGAATGCGCTCGTTTGCCCCTTCCACTACGCGGAAGTTGTACTCGCCAATCTTGTCAACAAGCATTACCTTCTTTTCTTCGGGAATGTCCATGCTGGAAACTTCGCGGTAAATTTGCAAAAGCACATCTTCCCCGCTAAGCCCGTATTTTATCATCAAGTCGTCAAGGAGCTTTCTTGCGTCTGCGAATTTTCCCTCAAATGCAAGCTCCACCATTTTCTTTATTTCTTCAGGGGTTGCGCGGGAGCTGTTCTTGTACACCCCCTTTTCGGTGATGTGCTTGGAAGTCATCGCCGCCCCCTGCATTGCATTGATTACCCTTCTCATATCCCCTTCTGAAACATAGATGAGCGCCTTTTTTGCATCCTCGTCAACCTCAAGCCCCTCGCTTTTTGCAATCTTTTCAATCATCTCAAGCACTTCCCCGCTTGAGAGGGGGCCGAAGCGGAATACCGAGCACCTTGATTGCAATGGCTCGATAATTTTTGATGAATAGTTGCAGGAGAGTATGAAGCGCGTCACGCTTGCATACAGTTCCATAGTTCTCCTGAGCGCGTGCTGTGCGTCGGAAGTGAGGGAGTCCGCCTCGTCCAGAAAGATTATCTTGAAAGGGACATCAGTCAAAGCAACGGTTCGGGCAAAATCCTTAATCTTCCCCCGCACGATGTCTATTCCCCTCTCGTCGCTTGCATTCATGTCCAGTATGCTTCCCTTGTAGCTGTCGCCGAAAAGGTCGTGCGCAAGGGCAAGGGTGCAGGTTGTCTTCCCCGTGCCGGGAGGCCCGGCAAAAAGAAGGTGGGGCATGTTCCTGTTCTTTACAAACGAGTTCAGTGATTCCACTGCCTCTTTCTGCCCGACTACATCGCCCAAGGTTTTAGGGCGGTATTTCTCAGTCCATGGTAAAATGTCCATCTGTCTCCCCGAATAACTTTTAAATTACTTATCAATTATAAACTTAACCTCTAAACGGTGGTTATTTGGAAGCAGAAA
>CAYTXD010000171.1:2537-3364 GCA_964441305.1 Microcaldota archaeon | reverse complement strand
AAGGAACAGCAAGCTTGCGGACATGAAGTCGTTTTCCATGGAACTGAGCGAATTCTCATCAACATATGACATTGAAAAGATACAAAAGTTGATGCTGAGCAATGAAACAGACGAGATTGCAAGATACATGAAAGCAAGGCCTGGAATGCTCATGGAAAACGGGGTGGTTGCAGATGGAAATGTTTACAGGTACAAGGCGTTTGCCACCAAAGGGGGAGAGCTTGTCATGGAGGTAGAGTCAGGAAATTTGGTCACTGGAAACAGAGTGAGCAAGCTCATCAGTGCAAGGGATATAGAGGGAATTGTTCCTGTTCCGATGCTCCCTGCAGAGGCGTCCCCCCTTCTTACCGAATTGGCAATGCTTGCAATATTCGAAAAATCCAAGCCGGCTATTGACGCTGACGGAAACGCGCATTATCACACCGACCCTCCTATCATCCTTCAGTCCGAGAATGCAAAGCTTGTGACTCTCAGGGTTAGGGGAATGACAATGAAACAGGCAGACATAAGCCCTTACAAAATGGGAGAGCTGAATCCGGAAAGATTCCAGATTGTAAAAGTTGAGGGGGAGAATGCATCAATTAAAGTCGGAACTCTGGAGAGGGAATACGGTGTTGGGGAAAATGAAGATGTCAAAACCGGCGATATTTTCAATAAAAGAGACATCGAGTACATAAAGGCAGGGCCGGATACGGCCATTTTCATCAAAAACGGAAAAGGCGGGGAGATACTGAAGGTTAATTCGCTCACCATCCTTGACACTTCCAAAATCGATGAGAAGATAGGCCCATCGCATCCACGACGGCTCTGTCGTCTTCGAGTTCCAC
>CAYTXD010000171.1:0-2527 GCA_964441305.1 Microcaldota archaeon | reverse complement strand
AAGGAGCAAGCTCCTTCGTCTGAGCTGGAGGGAGAAGAGAAAGCCAAGCAGAAAGCCAAGAAGAAAAAGGAAGCAACAGCAAAGCAGAAAAAGAAAGAAGAAGCCAAGCCGAATGGAGTGGCGGCCAGCGAAAGGAGGCAATACTTTGTTATGAGCAAAAAGGACTATGAATACATGCTTTCGAAGAATGTTGGCAAGCAGAGAAGGGAGCAATGCCCGAAATCATGGAATTACCTTCAAAGCATTTCAGGAAAGGTTTCAGAGTATGAAGCGGATATCCTGATAGCACTGTTCAAAAGCGGGGCTGAGGACACTATGCTAAAGCCTGCACTTGAAAAAGCGCACAGGATGGGAAGGTTGGTCAGCATGAACATAAGGGAATATCCGGAAACATGCGGATATCTTGACGGGATTATGCTTGAAATGCTCAGCAAGGACCTTAAGGCAAAAGATGAAGACATAACTGAAAAGTTCGCAAGCGGAACGGAAAAATTGTTCATAAGCAGCAGGACTGCAGATGAAGAGGTGCTCAACTTGGTAACGGACATGGCAGCAGAATATGGCGTTGGGCTTGAGTAAATTTGAGTTGCCTGTGGATATGGGCAATAAGATGGGATTGGTGAAGAGATAACCCCTGATTACCCGGAAAGCCAGTAAGGTTTTCTCTCATCAACAGCCTTAAGGAATATTTCTTTCAGTTCTTTTTTGTTTTTTCTTTTTCTCATTGGGGTGAGAATATCGATTAAATTGTCGTTTCGCATTATGCACGGCTTGAGCTTTCCGTCGCTCGTCACTCTCATGCGGGTGCATTTCGAGCAGAAAGAAGTATTATGCATTGAGCGGACAAACTCAATTTTCCCGTTTTCGTAATAGTAAACCCTTCTACCATGCAATGAGCGCTCGAAATAATGCGCCCCGTTTTTTACGAGCTTATCTTCAATAACTTTCAAATCATAAAAATTCCTCTGGAAGTAGCCACCCTTGCCTGTGTCAATGAGTTCTATAAGCTGCAGGACTGCACCATTATCTTTTGCAAATTCGAACATCTCCCATACGTCATTTTGGTTCTCCCTCTGGACAACCATGTTGATTTTTATAGGTTCAAGCCCCGCATCCCTTGCCGCCATTATTCCCTTCTTTACCTTGTCAACGGATTTGCCTGTCCCAACATGGTAGGGATAGTCGCAGCTGACATTTACCCTGTCAAGGCCTGCCTGCTTCAGCTCTTTTGCGTACTTGTGAAGCAAAGCGCCATTAGTGATAAGTGAAATTTCAGATGCTCCCGCCTTCTTTATTTTCTCCACTACTTCAACAATGTCGTCCCTGATGAGCGGCTCGCCGCCGGTTATCTTTACTTTTTTCACCCCCAATTCTGCAGCGATTGAAAAAATTTTGTAAATTTCGCCAGGAGACATTTCAATTTCGCTTTCCTCCTGGCCCTCCCTGTGGCAGTAGCTGCAGTTGAGGTTGCATTTCTGGGTAACAGACAAGCGGAGGGAATTGACCTGCCTTCCGTAAGGGTCCATGAGCATGATTTATTTTAGCTTGATAGAATTTATAACGGCAATGGTATGTGGTAATTGGCATATAAGAAAGGTTTAAATAAATTAATTAGGCATATAAATATGGTTTTATGGGAGTTTTTTTCAAAAGTGGCAGCAGTAATGCTGGAAAGCAGAGGCAGGGCCAGGTGCCGCTAGTTAAAAATACTGCCGGCACTGGTGGAGGGATAAGGAGAATTTCTGATTTTAGCTTGCTTTCAAAAAGGGAGTACGAAAGAAGGGCGCAGGAGGCAAAAAGAACAGAGCGGATTGAAAAGATTGATTCCGAGCTTAATTCATTGAAATGCTTTGAGGAAATGCTTTCCGAGTACTCTGGAGGAAAACGGGAATTCTCTTCTATGGAGGAATTTGACTTTTTCAACAATGAAATAAACCCCAACGCGATGTGGCACGGGCTTTGGGATTATTCTGTTTCAGGCGCAAGAGAGGACGTGGAGTCGTTCTGCAAATTCATGGGAGTTTCAAGGTCCGAGTTTTACGGATTTTACAATTCCCTTCCTGAAAACGAGAAAATCCATTTCAGGTTTTCACTTAACATGGAGAATCCAGAAAGGGCGCTGAAATCATTGGCAGGCATTCCAAAGGAGACCCCTGACTTCAAATTCAAGGAGGGAAAGATTAGCCCTTACAGGAAAATAGATGGTAGGCAGGCGGACTCAAGCGAGATATGGCTAAATTATACAACGCAAAACCCGCTTTTTGGAAAGCAGGAAAGGACTTTCAAGCTGAAAAAGGGAGGGAAAGCAAAGTATTACACTAAACAGGATGGAAGCAGGGTGAAAGTTGACCAGGGTGCACTTTTCGAGCTTATTTCAAACCGCAATTTAACCTCAACTGAAAAGGATGGGAAACAGGTGAAGATGGATGCGAATGAGCTCAAGGAGAGAATTGAGGAAGTGAGAGATGAACTTTTGCGTGAGAGATGGAATATTGAAACTGAGGATTGGGATGTTAAAACTCACAAA
>CAYTXD010000170.1:925-3366 GCA_964441305.1 Microcaldota archaeon | reverse complement strand
CACGGGAAACCACAATCTGGCCCTCCGTGATGTAGCCAGTCAGGTCCGGAATCGGATGGGTTATGTCATCCCCTGGCATGGAGAGAACGGAAAGCTGTGTCACTGTCCCCTTCTTCCCTTTGATGACTCCCGCCCTCTCATAAATAGTTGAGAGGTCTGTGTACATGTACCCTGGGTATCCCCTTCTTCCGGGCACCTCTTCCCTTGCCGATGCGATTTCACGCAGTGCCTCGCAGTAATTGGTCATGTCTGTGAGAATTACGAGCACCTGGTAGTCCTTCTCATACGCAAGATACTCTGCGGTGGTGAGTGCAAGCCTTGGAGTGATGATTCTTTCAACTGACGGGTCGTCCGCCAAATTCAGGAAAAGAACTGCATGCTCAAGTGCGCCTGTCTTTTCAAAGTCCTTCATGAAAAATGATGCCTCTTCATTTGTGATTCCGATTGCCGCAAAAACCACTGCAAACTTCTCGTCTTTTCCGGTGATGTTTGCCTGCCTGGCAATCTGGACTGCGACCTGGTTGTGGGGCAGGCCTGATGCAGAGAAAATCGGGAGCTTCTGCCCTTTTACCAGTGTGTTCATGCCGTCTATTGCGGATATTCCTGTCTGGATGAAACTTTCAGGTGAGGAGCGTGCGTAAGGGTTTATTGGGGCTCCCGCAATATCCAGTTTCTTTTCAGAAATCACTGGCGGGCCGTCGTCCCTTGGCTCCCCTAGCCCGTTGAATACCCTTCCCAGCATGTCCTCGGATACCCCGAGCTTCATGGTTTCCCCAAGGAAACGGACACTGGTCTTGTCTGTGTCAAGCCCTGTGGTTGCCCCGAAAATCTGGACAACTGCGATTCCTTTGCTGGTTTCCAGAACTTGCCCCTTCTTTTTTTCTCCGCTTGGAAGTGTGATCTCAACAATTTCATTATACCCTACATTGCCCACACCTTCAACAAACAAAAGCGGCCCTGCAATCTTTGTGACTGTCCTGTATTCTTTCATCATAACATCATACCTCCTCAACGCTTGCAATGAGCTTTTCGAACTGCTTGTTCATGTCCTTCTGAAGCTCCTCCATTTTCTTTTTAACATCCTTTTCAGGAATCTCCTTCATTCTCGCAATCTGGTTAACGATATCTGAACCCTGTATTTTCTGGAGTTGCACTCCATCGTCAATCGCCCTTGCGGACCAGTCCGAGAACAGGAGTATTGACTGAAGCATAAGATACTGCTTCTCAAGCCCAGCATATGTATCAATTTCATGGAATGCCATCTGCTGAAGGAAGTCCTCCCTGAGCATCCTTGAGGTGGCGAGCACTGCACGCTCCTTTTCAGGAAGTGCATCGGGCCCGACAAGCTGGACTATTTCCTGAAGCTCCGCTTCTTTCTGTAGTATTCCCATTGCCTTGTTTCTCAGCTCCATCCAGTCTGATGCAACCTCTTTTGCGAACCATTCCTCAAGGTTACCCTGGTAAAGAGAATAGCTTTTCAGCCAGTGAATTGCCGGGAAATGCCTCCTGTGCGCAAGCGCCGCATCCAATGCCCAGAAAACTTTTGTCACGCGAAGGGTGTTCTGGGAAACCGGCTCTGAAAGGTCTCCTCCGGGAGGAGATACTGCACCAATAACAGTTACAGAGCCAAGCCTTTCTTTGTCGCTTCCAAGGCACCTTATCCTTCCTGCCCTCTCATAGAATTCGGCGAGCCTTCTTGCAAGGTATGCGGGATATCCTTCCTCACCGGGCATTTCCTCCAACCTTCCTGAGATTTCCCTCATTGCCTCCGCCCACCTTGAGGTGGAGTCGGCCATGAGCGCGACATCGTATCCCATGTCCCTGTAGTATTCTGCAAGCGTTATGCCCGTGTATACTGATGCCTCCCTTGCCGCAACAGGCATGTTTGAAGTGTTCGCAATAAGAACTGTCCTTTCCATAAGCGGCTTTCCGCTTTTCGGGTCAATTAGCTCAGGGAATTCGGTAACCACTTCCGCCATTTCATTTCCCCTTTCCCCGCAGCCGATGTAAACCACAACCTGCGCGTCAGACCATTTTGCAAGCTGGTGCTGCGAGACGGTTTTTCCGGAGCCAAATGGGCCGGGGATTGCTGCCGCCCCTCCCTTTGCAAGCGGGAAAAACATGTCAAAAATTCTCTGCCCTGTAACAAGGGGAGTGTCAGGCGGAAGCTTTTCCCTGTATGGCCTTGCCTTTCTAACTTCCCATTTCTGCATCATTGTTACCGGAACTTTCTTTCCTTCTTTTGTTTTAATGTGGCAGATGTTATCTGCAACCTTGTGGTTTCCCTTCTCAATCTTCTCGACTTTTCCGTTCACTCCGGGAGGGACCATAATCTTGTGGGTGACAACGTCTGTTTCCTTCACTGTCCCAATAATATCTCCTTCCGCCACCTCGTCGCCCTTTTTTACTATAGGCTTGAAGTCCCATTTCTTTTTCTTGTC
>CAYTXD010000170.1:0-915 GCA_964441305.1 Microcaldota archaeon | reverse complement strand
AGCGGCCTCTGGATTCCGTCGTAAATTGCCTTCAAAAGGCCTGGCCCGAGTTCAACTGAAAGTGGAAGCCCTGTGTTTGTCACCGGCTCGCCAGGCTTTATTCCACCGGTTTCCTCGTAAACCTGAATTGTCGCCCTGTCTCCCTCGATTTTGATAATTTCGCCTACCAACTGCTCCTTTCCAACTTTCACCACGTCGTACATTTTTGCTCCTTTCATTCCTCCGGCTTCAACAACCGGCCCCGAAATCTTCACCAAACTTCCTGCCATCATATCACCTTTTATGAAAATTATTGCGCCATTTCAAAACCGAGCGCCCTCTTTACCAGCTCCTTCAGGGAACCCTCCTGTGAGATGGGGCCCTCCTTTCCGGGCACTGCCACTACTACTGGCTTTGCCAGTGTTTCCATTCTTTTCTTCACTCTCCAATCCATATAGTTGAGAATATCGTCCTTAACCACAATCACTCCCACATCATCCCTGTCCAAAAGCTCAACAATCCTTTTGGCTCCTTCCTTTTGGTCTGCAACATAAACTTCAGTGACTCCTGCGAGCTTGAAGCCGGTTGCAAGAGCCGAGTCGCCAACTGCAACTATCCTGTCCGGCAGCTTGGGCTGGACATCCTGCTCCTTTTCCTTTTCCGAAATTACTGTCAATCCTTTTTTTGCCAAACCATCACCATCAAGTTAATACCAAACTCTCTCTAATTTCCTCAGGCGGAATGTTGAACTGCTTTGCGCGGAGGATTTTCCTTATGTTGTTTATCTCGGTTTCCTTCAGGTAGAAGAAGCCCACGATAACCCCTATGGAGAGAACACTTTTTGTTAAGGCGCTTAGGCCCTGCTCAAAATCTCCCTTCTCAAGAGCAAGCTCTATGGGAACAAGCGATTCCTCCCTCTCGTATTTGTTAATGGCA
>CAYTXD010000169.1:0-3396 GCA_964441305.1 Microcaldota archaeon | reverse complement strand
GAAGGAAAAGGAGGATGTGGCGGAGGAGCTTGGTTATTACGGCCTCAAGTCGTGGGAGCAGCAGTCATCAATATCAATAAAGAAACTCTCGCTTTTCAGGCATATGAGGGATGTTTTCATAGAGAATGTAGTAAGGTTCAGCAATCTTGGCGCCAGGGAGGATTGCGACACGATGATTACGCTGGGGGGGAATAAGGTATACGTGCACATATATGATGATGAGAGCGTAATTGGCAGGGCTTTGGACACAATACCCAAGGGAACAACAGTAGTGGTTTTCAAGGATGAGGATGAGAAGGAGGAGTTTGAGAAAAAGCTTCTCTCCTCCTCAACTGCCGCAGTGGCACTTAAGCTTGAGAAAGACCAGGGGAACATCCGCTTCCTTTCTGCCGATGCGCTTTCCCGGTTTATCAAAAGAAGAAAAATCAGATGATGCTCTCGTAAAGCTTTACCAGCTTGGTTGTGCATTTTTTGTTGGAGTATTTGAGCGCAGTTTTCCTCGCGTTTTTTTCGTATTTTTTGTTTTTTCTTATGCATTCGATTATTTTCTCTCCAAAGTCCTCTTCATTCTCAAATATCCTCCCGTTCCCCCCATCATGAACAACGTCGGACACTGCCGAGTTCGCGGCGCAGACAACCGGCTTTCCGCAGGCCATCGCCTCCAAAGCTACAAGCCCCTGGGTTTCAAATGTGGAGGGGAATGCAAGAACGCTGCAGGAGGAATAGGCCTCAGGAAGAAGTTCATCCGGGAGAAAGCCGGTGAAATGAAAATGCTTCTGGAGTTTCTTTCTTGCAATTTTCCTCATGAAATACGGCTTGGCGGGGCCTGAGCCCACCACCAGGAAAAGGGCATTGGGGATTTCTTTCACAATTTTTGGGGCGGCTTCAATTAGGTGGCCGAAATTCTTTTCAACAACCAGCCTGCCAACATGGAGTATTACCTCCCTTTTTTCCAGCCCAAATTTCTTCCTGAAGCCAGATGAATCAATTGAAGTATTGAACCTTGAGATGTCAATTCCGGTTGGAACCACTTCCGAATCTATGCCATGGTCGGACATAATTTCCTGGGTGTATTTGCTGGGGCACACCACGGCATCAAACGGCTTGAAAAACCATTTGAATGCATCCCAGAGGGTTTCGGCGTTGACATCGCTCACGTACCTCTTTGTGGCCCAGGTTGCAACAACCCTGAGAACCAGTTCAAGGGCGGCGGTGTCTATGCCGTTCTTCTTTTTCCCCTTCTGGAGGTAATGAAGGGCCATGGGCACAAGGGTATGGAATGTTGCAACGCTGGGCAGGCCTGTTTTCTTAACCGCCCTCCTCGCCGCAACCCCCATTGATGCAAGCGCATGGGAGTGGATAATGTCCACGCCCAGCTCCTTTAATTTAGCGTCCGCAAGATAGGGAAAAAGTGCAACCTTGTATTCAGGGTAGGGCTTGAATGTGGTGGAGGAATAGGCAAAAACGGATTCATTGTCATAAACCCCGCCTGGAATTTCGGGGCAGAATATGTATACGTCGTTTCCCCTCTTTTCAAGCTCATTTTTGAAATTCAGTATGGAAACAACTACGCCGTCCTTGTTTGGAAGGTAGGTATCTGTGAAATAGGCAAGCTTCATGAGGTTATTTGGGGGAATTGGTTTATAGTGCTTTTGCAACTAGGGAAGCTGGGTTATGCCGAAAAGTATCACTGTCACTGCGGCGATTAGTATTATCGGCGCGGCTATTTTCATTATTGCAACAATTGAGTTGACTGTTGATACTATTTCTATGGACTGCTCCGCGCCGAGCACATTGAGCCTGAACCTCTCCTGTGCGGCGCCGGAGGACACTGGCTCAAGGCTCTGGAGCGCAGTGTCAAAAAGGAATTCGGAGAGCTCGAAAAGCCCTTCGTCGCCCATTGAGCCGGTAGGGTTGAGAACGCCCCTGACTGCATTGTTTTCATGAGTGTCTGTTGTGAACACTTCAAAGGTGGCGGGCTTTTTTGCCTTTTTTGAGTAATTTTCCATGTGGGAAACCAGCCGTTCCCTGAATTCTGGGGTTATGCCGTTTGAGTCGAGCACAAGGAACGCGGCACTTTTCCTCCCGGATTCAAAAAGGGCCATCTTTGCCCCCCCGCTGCCAACGGTCTGGGAGTCAATGCCGGAGGATGCTGTGCCGAGCTTGAGCCTTGCCTTTTTGTGCTTTCTTGAAAGGACGTTTTCAACTGCATCCATATACTCAAACGCTATCGGGTCGCCCCCGAATACCGGCTCTATCCTGCCTGTTTCGGAGTTGTGCTCGTCAAAAACGATTGGCACTTCCAGGTATTTTCCGGCTTTTTCGGAAATCGCCAGCCCGACAGGGTAGTTTATGTCCTCAGTTGTCTCCGGGGCGCGGGAGAGCCCTATCAGCGCGTTTTTGTTCACAATGAGTATGTCCGCCTTTGAATCCCCCTTTCTTCCCTGGAGGTATGCGGCATAAGCGGGCGAAAGCTTGGTCTTCTTGATTGCGGAATCCGCCGCCCGCATCACCTTTTCAAGCTCGGATGACGCGACCGGGTTGAAGTCGTGCGTGACTGTCCCGTGGAGCACAAATGCGGTGCCGCCGTGCTTTTGCTCCAGCCTCTCTGCTATAAGGTGGGAGAATTCGCTTCCCCCAAGGTTGCCGAAGGGCCCGAAGTGGATATTGGGGGAAACAAAAAATGCCTTGGAATTTTTTCCCTTGAATGACATTACCCCGATGGTCGTTTCCACTTCCACGCCGACCTCCTCGAACGCCTCCTCCAAGTCCCTGGACTGGAAAAGCCACTGGGAAAGAAACATGCTTACAACATCCACGCTGGAGATGCCAAACATCCTTTTCATCGGTGCGTTGATAACCCAGAAAAGGGCGTAGAGGGCAATTATGAAAACCAGGGAGGCGAAGTAGATTTTCAAAATTACGGAAAATGGGTCAGATGAGCCCGAAATACCCTGTATGCTTTGGGAAGTGAGCAGGAATATTGAATTGTAGAAAAGCTGCAATAACGCAAACGGGAGTGAGGCCCGCCTGAGCCCGAATACAAGCTTTGCTATCAGGAACCAGATTGCGAATATCGCGCCGAATGCAAGGAAAACCACTTCCGTGGAGATGAAGAACGCCTTGGCCCTCAGGAAGAGCGCAAGAAGGTAGAAAACAGCATACACGACCGAGCAGACAAGGGTGAGGAATGCCACCCTTTTCAGAGTGAGCTTCCTCCTGAGAAGCACGACAGTCGCGGTGGTTAGCAGCGCGGGCATCACTATAAGGAAAATGCCGTTTCCGCTCCCGCTGACGAATGTTTCGGCGAGTGTTGCTCCGGGGTTTTGGATGGCTGTTGCAATGAAGCCGTAGGCAAGCCCTACTAAAAACAGCATCAGTGTGGTCTGGCCGGAG
>CAYTXD010000168.1:0-3399 GCA_964441305.1 Microcaldota archaeon | reverse complement strand
CCCCAGGATGCCCTTGGCAATTCTCATCCAGTTTTTCCCTATCTCAACTCCGCTTCTTTCATACTGGTAATGAAGAAACAAAGTTCCCAGCACCAAAATAAGAAAATAAACAACATAAAAACCAAGAAATCCGCCGCTGAAAATTCCTTCCATTGCGTACGTTATTATCGAAACTAAAACAAAAGCTATTGCAAGTGAAACATATCCCTGCCTTCTTGCAAACCTATACTTATCCATTCAACCCTTCTCCAGGATTTTTACTCCAGGGAGCTCCTTTCCGCTCAAATACTGTATAAGCGCCTTGCCTGCAAGGCTGATATATGAAATGTCATTTTTGTCGATATTGAACTTCTCTATCGCAAAAATGGTGTGCCCCCCGCCAGCCAAACTGAATGAGCCCGAATCAGCCACCGCTTTCAGTATAATTTCCGTTCCTTTGGTGAACCTGTCATCCTCATACACTCCCGCAGGACCGTTCATGATTACTGTTTTCGCATTCTCAATTATTTCTGCGTATTCCCTCGCCGTTCCGACTCCAATGTCTTTTACAGGGTATTTTGCGGGAAGGTTCTCTAAATCAATCTGCACTCTCATTCCCTCCATTTCGACTGCAACATCCTTGGGAACCCTTATTTTTTCAGGATACTTTTCCAAAAGCTCCTTTGCCTTTTCCATGTATTTCACTGCGCCGCTTTCCTCAAGCCACTGCTCGGTCTTTTCACCGACATCCCCTACCCTCGCCTTTATCAAAAGCGTTCCCAGCACCCCGCAGCAAAGGGCATCATCAATAAGCCCCTCCCTCAGCCAGTTTTCAAGAATGCCCAAGCTATCTTCCGGCTTTGCGCCCCCAAGCACAAAAGCAAGCGGCCTTTCAGGGTTTTTTGCCCTGTTCAAATTCTCCAACTCCTTCTGCATCACCCTTCCGGCTGCCACTTTGCAGTCCGAAAAACCAACCACTGATGCCTGGCTCCGGTGGGAAACCGAAAACCCGTCCAGAACAAAAATATCGCAGAACTCTTTCAACTCCCTGACGATTTTTGAATTCTTAGCTTCCTCAACACTCGCGGGAGTTGTTTCATCTTCCAGGTTTCTCACATTATCAAGAAGAACAATTTCGCCTTCTTTCACCTCCTTAATCGCGCCCTTTGCCTTTTCCCCGCAAACATCATCAACAAACTTTATTTCCTTCCCAATAACCTCTCCAAGCATTTTGGAATGCTGCTCAAGGGGTATGAAATCAATCCTCTTCTTCCTTCCCTGGTGTGAGAGCACAACCACCTTTGCCCCTTTCTCGGCCAGCTCCTTCAGCGTTTTCCCTGCCCCCCTCAATCTCTCATTCATCTTAACCTCGCCATCCTCTACCGGAGAATTGAGGTCTGTCCTGACAAAAACGGTTTTTCCTTTAACTTCTAAATCCTCTAAAGTGAGCACCACACCACCTCTGCTTAAATGGTGACCTCACTCTTTTTATTCTTATTCCCGCTATTTTTAATTAAACGGGGGTGTACAAATGAAAGTAGCAATTAACGGATTCGGGAGGATAGGAAGGAACACTTTGAGGTCTGCGGTCAAAAGCGGAAAATTCGGCGGCGAATTCGACCTTGTCGCGATAAACGACCTTACTGATGCAAAAACCCTTGCCCACCTGCTTAAGTATGATTCGGTTTACGGAAAATTCGGCGGCGAGGTTGAGCCAACCAGTGGAGGGCTCAAGATTAACGGCAAAGACGTAAAAGTCCTTTCCGAAAAAGACCCAGAAAAACTCCCCTGGGGCGATTTAGGAATTGACGTAGTGCTTGAAAGCACCGGTTTCTTCAGGGACAGGGAAGGCGCATCCAAGCACCTCAAGGCGGGGGCAAAAAAAGTCCTCATCTCCGCGCCTGCGAAAGAGCCGGACGTCACAATTGTGATAGGGGTGAATGACTCCGACTATGACAAGGAAAACCACAAGATAATTTCAATGGCTTCATGCACGACAAACTCCCTTGCCCCTGTTCTCAAAGTTATTGACGACAAATTCGGAATCAAATCTGGATTTATGACAACAATCCATTCCTATACTGGAGACCAGAAGATACTGGACGCGCCGCACAAAGACCTCAGGCGCGCGCGCGCAGCGGCAGCAAACATAATCCCCACAACAACCGGCGCGGCAAAAGCAGTCGGACTCGTCATCCCGAAACTAAAAGGAAAAATGGACGGCATGGCAATGCGCGTGCCGACACCAGATGGCTCGATTACAGACATGGTAATCCTTGTTGAGAATTCCACAACTAAAGAGGAAGTAAACTCCGCACTTAAGGAAGCATCGGAGGGAAGCATGAAAGGGGTAGTGGCATACACTGAAGAGCCACTTGTCTCATCTGACATTATTGGCAACCCCAACCCTGCGATAGTTGACGCCCAGACCACCAATGTGCTTGACGGCAGCTTGGTAAAACTCTGCTCATGGTATGACAACGAGTTCGGCTACTCCAGTCAGCTGGTTAATCTTATTGTAAAACATCTCTGAGCAGGGATGGCGACGGCATCCGCCTGCACCACTTCTGCAGGCATAACCGGTTCCGAGGCGCAATTCTTGCCCTTGCCTAGAGCTCCACTACTTTCGCTTTCCTGTCCTTAGTATCAAAAACAACTACGGTTCCCTTTCCAGTGGTAATCCCGCAGCACTCTCCTGGGTTTATCACGTAACTCTTATCCTCCCATCTCGCGTCCACTTTATGCGTATGCCCAAAGACAACAACATCATATGTCCCGCAATTTTCTACCAGGTTCTTTATTTGAGTGTGCCCGTGGGTAACACCGAATTTCACCCCATCCTTCTCAAGCTCGAAAAACTCCTCGTAAACATCTCCCCCGATTTCCTCAAACTTTTTCCTCAACATCTGCTTGTCCCCATCATTATTGCCGAAAACTGCATGCACCTCAAACCCTTTAAGCAGGGGAATTGTAAACGGGGAAACAAAATCGCCAGCATGAATAATAACGCTCACATTGTCTTTCATAAATGCCTGAATCGCCTTTCTTATGTTATTCATGTTGTCATGCGAGTCCGACATAATGCCAATTTTCATTAAAACCACCTATACGCTTTCATAGAGCTCACTGCTCCAATCTACCCATCCTGACTTGAATTTCTCTCCGGTCCCTTTTATAATTTTCCCAACATCCCCGAAACTCTCCGCAATGCTTCTGCCTGTCCGGATTTCATAAACATTTTCCCTCCCGTACTTCATTTCCGAACAGGTTGTGCAGTAGTCCAGCATCTCGCTCATTATGTTTTCCTCAATTTTTCCTTTCGGGTATCCCCTCTTTTCAAGCCGCTTCCTAAGTTCTCCAACACCAGTTCTGCAAACAATTACATAATCCGCATCCAGCGACATCTCGCATGCAAGGTGC
>CAYTXD010000167.1:0-3465 GCA_964441305.1 Microcaldota archaeon | reverse complement strand
CAATTTTCCATTTTCTGCAAGCCTGAATTCATGGTTGGCCAATGAACCTCCATTTTATATTTCGCGCTCTGCCGCTTATTACGAATTCCCTGGCGCAAGGCCCATGCAGAAAAAGAACTGGCTTGGCGCGGACTTGATTTTTGACCTGGATGCCGAATCGCACTCGTGCGGGAAGTTCACATGCGCGGAATGTCTTGAGAAAATACGGGGGCAGACGGAGAAGCTTGTGGATGAATTTTTGCTGGATGATTTCGGTTTTTCGGAAGAGGAAATTTCAATTAATTTCAGCGGGAACAGGGGGTATCATGTCCATGTTTTCAGCGAAAAGGTGCATCGGCTTGGAAGAGATGAGAGAAGGGAGATAGTGGATTATATTGCCGGCACTGGCTTGAAATACGAGAATTTTTTTGTAAAGGACAAGGTTACCAAAAGATTGGAGGGGCCGAAGCTGGATGACGGGGGGTATGGCGGGAAGTTTGCAAGGGAAGTTGTAAATAGGATTGGGGGGAAGGATTTTGCAAAATCTATTGCCCGCAGATTTTCGGATGAGAGTGAGAAGGAAAAGTTTATTGAAGGAGTAAAAGAGGGAAATTGGAGCAAGGTGAGGATAAATAGGATGGAGGAGAAGTTCCAGGCGATTTTTGATGAGTTGAGGGTAAAGCTGAGCGACCAGGTTGATGTGAATGTCACTATTGATACTGCAAAATTAATTCGGTTGCCGAATTCAATTCACGGGGGGAGCGGGCTTCGCGCTGGTGACTTGGGGCTGGAGGAGCTGAAAGAATATGACCCTTATGAAAAGGCAGTTTGCACTGGGAGCAGAGAGATGGAAATTTCAATTCTTGAGGAAGTGCCCAAAATGAAAATGGCGGGAAGCAGGCTGGGGGGGTATCCCAAAGGGGATAAAGTTGAGGTGCCAGAGTATTTTGCGGTATATCTCTTGTGCAAGGGGGCGGCTGTACTGGCATGAGATAGGTTTAAATAAATTTGATGGAAAAGAAGGATGGTGGGAAAATGGAGATTTCGTACGAAGAGCTTAGGAGGCTTCAACAGGAGGAGCGAGAGAGCGCTGCGCTTTCCCACTTGCCGGATGATTTTTACGAGAGGGTGGGCAAGCTGGTTTCGGACAGCAGTGAAAGGTTGAGGGAGCACCAGGGAATCGCCAATATGAAGGAATTCGAGAACATGGTTAAAATCATAAGGGATATCAGGAGAATGAGGGAGGAGAAGATACTTTTCAGGGCGCTGAGGTCTTTTGGCACAAAACATGACAATTCAGACATGATTTCTGAGGAGCATGAGCTTTACGCCCGAATAGTTGAAGTGCTTTCCGAAAACAAGAAAAGGCACGAGATGCTTGAGGAAAAGCCGATAATTGGAAAAACCGGGAGAGAGAATAAGTTTAAAAAGGTTAAAATACTCAAGGATGTTCCTCTATACAACGGAGTGGATAATAGGAACTACGGCCCTTTTGACTCCGGGGATGAGAAAGACCTTCCCACACCTGAAGCAGAATGGCTGGTCAAGGGAAAGTTCGCAGAATACATCGATTAGTGAGAAGTGATAACATGAAGCACCCGAAGGAAAAAAACACATACTGCCCTACCTGCAGAAAGCACACCAAGCACAAGGTTAAGCTTGCATCAAAGGGCAAGGCAAGGACTCTGGCAGAAGGAAACAGGAAGCACGAGCGAAAGCTCAGGGGACATGGAGGAAAGAGGGCAGGAGAAAAAACTGTCAAAAAGCAGGGGAAGAGGCAGAAGCTCATGCTCACGTGCACGGAGTGCAACAAAAAGCACGAGCAGGTGCTTAGGGGAAGAACAAGAAAAAAAGTGGAGTTTGCATAGGTGAAGATTATGAGCAAATTTTTGAGAGTTAAATGTGACCAATGCGGCAATGAGCAGAATATTTTCGGGAACGCCACCGCCAAAGTTAATTGCCTCTCGTGCAATTCGCTGCTTGCAGAGCCGACCGGCTCAAGGGCGAAAGTTACGGGAGGAAAAGTGGTGAAGGTGCTGTGATGAGAATATTGTATGTAAAACGGGGAGGGTCAGGAAGACCCTCAAACTGGGGAGGGGTGTCCCCTCCGCGGTTCGGGAAGGTGCTGTGATGGCGGAAATGCCTGAGAAAGATGAGCTTGTTTTGGCAACAATAAAGAAGATTATGCCCTACGGAGCTTTTTGCACTCTTGACGAGTATGACAAGAGGGAGGCGTTTGTGCATATTTCGGAAGTTGCACCAAGGTGGATTAAGAATATCCACGAGTTTTTGCACGAAGGGCAGAAGGTTGTTGCACGTGTTTTCCGGCTTAATACTGAAAAGAACCAGGTGGATTTATCAATAAAGAGGGTAACTGAAGTTGAGAAAAAGAGGAAGCTGGAAAGCATAAAGAGGGAGAAGAGGGCAAAGAAGCTGCTGGAAGTGACCGTGAAGGAAGCGGCTGTTTCCCCTGTTGATGCGACCAGAATAAAGACAAAGCTGCTGGAGAAATACGCAGAGCTTTATGATGCGTTTGAAGCTGTTTCAGAGGAAGGGCAGGAGGCACTTAAGGGGCTTGGGCTTGGAAAGGAATTTGCAGAGAAGCTGGAAGAGGTCGCAAAAAAGAATGTCAAGAAGGCAAAAGCGGAAGTTAGGGGAATAATGAGCTTGGCATGCTATGAAGCTGAAGGGGTTGAAGTCATAAAAGGGGCAATCGGAAAGCCGAAGATGGGGAAGGACACTGAAATTTCCACAACATACCTGGGGGCCCCTAAATACCAGGTGAAAATTGTTGCCAAAGATTACAAGACAGCGGAGAAGGGCCTGGATGAGTTTGTTGAAAAAGTGGAGAAGGGGTTGAAAGGGCACTCATACTCCCTTTCATTTGAAAGGATGAAGGCATGAAAAAGATGAAGAGGTGTATTGTCTGCGGAGAATATACAATGCGGGAAGTTCATTGCGGCGATGAGGCAAAAAGCGCACACCCTCCAAAATTCAACCCTGAAGACAAGTATGCACAATACAGGAGAAAAGGACTGGGATTATGATGGAAGAAACTGTAATTATTGAAACCAAAAAGGTGAAAATGAAAAAACCGGTGCTCATTGAGGGGCTTCCGGGAATAGGTCTTGTGGGCAAGCTCGCTTCAGACCATATGATAAAGGAGCTTAAGGGGGAAAAAATAGCTGAGCTTTATTCCCCTCATTTCCCCCACCAGGTGCTGATGCAGAAGAACGGAATGATGAGGATGCTTAAGAATAAGTTTTATCGCATAAAGGGGAAGAAGAATGACATTCTCGTGCTGGTGGGCGATGTTCAGGCAGTTTCCTCGGAAGCGCAGTACGAAGTTACAGGAAAGATACTTGACTATTTTGAGA
Organism: Microcaldota archaeon; assembly: GCA_964441305.1. Taxonomy (GTDB): domain Archaea; phylum Micrarchaeota; class Micrarchaeia; order Anstonellales; family CAYTXD01; genus CAYTXD01. The sequence continues at coordinate 109 of CAYTXD010000167.1, read as the reverse complement.
AGAAGGGCGGAAAATTTGTATTCACTCTGGGGGGTTATGGAACAGGAAAGGCACCGAAGAAGCCGAAAGTGTTTGGCTCTGCGACCCACAAGAAGTTGGTAACAAAATA
>CAYTXD010000166.1:0-3525 GCA_964441305.1 Microcaldota archaeon | reverse complement strand
ACGAGCTTTCTTGCATATTCCAGGTTCCAGCCGGTTACTTTCAGTGGAACTGTAAGCTCCTGCGCAAAAAGAAGCGGGACTCCCACTTCGTCAATTGAGATGTTCGGGTCCGGCGAGATTACGGTTCTTGCGGAGAAGTTCACCCTTTTCCCGGACAGGTTGTACCTGAACCTTCCCTCCTTCCCCTTCAATCTCTGTGAAAGTGTTTTCAGCGGCCTTCCCGACCTGTGCCTTGCAGGGGGGATGTTTGCGGTTTCATTGTTGAAGTAAGTTGTAACGTGATACTGGAGCAGCTCCCATAAGTCCTCGATGATGAGCTGTGGCGCGCCTGCATTGATGTTTGCCTCAAGACGCTGGTTGATTCTCATGATATCCACAAGCTTGTGGGTGAGGTCATCCTCGGACCTGTCTCCGGTTTCAAGCGTTATTGAGGGGCGAACGCTAACGGGCGGAACCATAAGCGCTGTAAGAATCATCCACTCCGGCCTTGCATAGATAGGGTCAAGCCCCAGCATTCTCAAATCATCGTTTGGAACTGCAGAGAGCCAGTCCCTTATGTCTGTTGGAAGCAGCATCTCCTTGTCTACGAAAAATGACGTTGGCTTCAGGTGCACAACCTTTTTCAGCTTTTCCTTGCAGTGGGGGCACTTACCTGTTTTCTTTGATTTTGTTTTTACATCGTCAATCACTCCCGCCTCCAAGTCGTTCAAGTCCTCCTCTATTTTCTTTTCGGAAATTAGGACCCTTTTGCATGAGTGGCAGGTTGATTTTAGTATTAGGTAAATTACCTTTGCGAATTCGGGGTGGATTACTGGCCTTACAAGCTCGATGTGCGCGAAGTGGCCTGGGCATGAGCGCATCTTTCCCCCGCATGTCTTGCACCGCAAGCCAGGGTCGATGACTCCCATGCGCGGGTCGACAAGCCCGCCGTCAATCGGATACGAGTCGTCATTGTACGTGTCCGGAATTGTTATCTTTGCGGATGAAAGCTTCCTCACCATCTCTGGAGAGAAGAGGGAAAACTTTATCCTGTCAATCATTTTTCTTAATACTATTGCCATAACATCACGCCTTGTCCCTCAGCATAAGCCGCGGGAATATCCCTATTGCCTTAATCTCGTCAAGCAGGAGCTTGAATGCATAGCTCATCTCGACATTGTGCAGGTCTGTTGAGTCGCATACCGGGCAGTAGTCCCTCCTTTTCAGGTGGTCATGTACCGCAATTGAGCCGCAGTTTGCGCAGACCAGCTCATAAGTTTTGTCGCTTTCCTCCAGGAGCCTTTCCTTCAGCAGCATGCTTGCGCCGTATCCGATAAGGCAGTCCCTTTCCATTTCGCCGAACCTGAGGCCCCCTTCCCTTGCCCTTCCTTCTGTGGGCTGGTGGGTCAGGAGCTGGACCGGGCCCCTTGAGCGGACATGCATCTTGTTTGAAACCAAGTGGTGCAGCTTCTGGTAGTAAATAACCCCAATGAATACATTTGACCGGATTGCCTCGCCGGTTGTGCCGTCATAAAGCACTTCCTCGCCGTGCTCTTCAAACCCATATTTCTTCAAAGTTTCCGCGAACTGCTTTCCCTTGTCCCCCTTGAAAGCAGTGCAGTCAATCGCCCTTCCGTCCATGCATGCAGCCTTTCCTCCAAGCATTTCCAGTATGTGCCCCATAGTCATGCGGGAGGGGATTGCGTGCGGGTTTATCACCAAATCCGGAACAACTCCTGAAGATGTAAAGGGCATGTCCTCCTGCGGGAGAAGCTGGCCGATGACCCCCTTCTGCCCGTGCCTTGACGCGAACTTGTCTCCGGGTTCGGGGATTTTTATGCTTCTCACCCTGACTTTGACAAGCTTGTTTCCTGCAAGCGAGTCGGTAATCATTACTGAGTCGACTGTTCCCCCTTCTCCGCTTTTGAGCGTGAGGGAATTCTCCCTTTTCTTTTCCTCTGTAACTCCGAAAACCGAAACCTCCTCAAGGAAACGTGGGGGAGATGTCTTTCCGACAAGGACATCCTTTGCGTCCACCCTGCACTCGGGCACGATTACTCCGTCGTCCGCAAGGTTGCGGTATGCCCTTTCCTCCCTGTAGCCTGAAGTGGTGGGTGCGGGAATTTCGAACTTGTCCTTCTGCCCGCCTGGATATCTTCTCTCTTCTGCTTCATGGGCCTTGAAGAATGTGCTCCTGCCAAGCCCCCTGTTAACCGCGCTCCTGTTCATTACAATTGCGTCTCCCATGTTGTAGCCCTTCTGGGACGCGATTGCCACGACCATGTTCTGCCCTGCGGCGTGCTCGTTGAACTTGAGCTTATCATAGGGCCTGCTGCGCACCAGCGGCTGCTGGGGGTAGTAGAGTATGTGCCCCCTTGAGTCGGTTCTCAGATTAAAGTTAAGAGTGTAAGTTCCAAGTGACTGCTTGCTCATTGAGCATGCCATGGTGATTCTCGGGGATGAGTTGTGTTCAGGGAAAGGAAGCAATGAAACCGTGATTCCGGTGATTGTGACCGGGTCGATTTCCAGGTAGGTATGCTCGGGGGTTATTTCCTCCTCTGTGAGCGCAACATACGCCGCATAGTCCTCCTCTTCCGCGTCAAGGTACTCTATCACTCCCATTTTCACAAGCTTTTCCCATGTGAGCTCGCCTCTCTTGAGCTGGTCTTCCAAGTCAGGAGTGAAACGGCTCTTCCCATTCTCAACCACAACATAGGGCCTTCTCGCCCTCCCCCTATCTGAGTTCACGAAGAGCTCGTCTGTCTTTTTATTGTATGAAAAGTTCACTTCAGAAGAGAGAATTCCCTGCCTCCTCTTTTCCCGAAGCTCGGAAATCAGCTCTTCGCCATTCTCATAAAAGCCGGTAAGCTTTCCGTTCACATAAACGCTTGTCTTTTCTTTTTTTTCATCAGCCATGATTTCACCTGTCGAGCGTAACTCCCATTTCTTTCAGCGATTCCTCGATTTTCTCGTCCTCTTCCCCTATTGAGACATTGCAGAAAAGGGCAAGGTTTTTCACCAGCGCACAGGAAGGCCCTTCCGGCGACTCGTTGGGGCAAAGCTTTCCCCAGTGGGTCCCGTGCAGGTCCCTTGCCTTGAAATGGGGATGCTTTCTTGACAGGGGAGAAATTACCCTCCTTAAATGAGAAGTGGCAGAAAGGAATGATGTCCTGTCAAGAAGCTGGGAGACTCCGGTCTGCCCGGCAATCCAGTTTCCCGTTGCCATTGAGTACCTTATCCTGTCGGTGAGGGCATCGGGCCTTACAAGGGTCTGCACAACCAGGCGCCTCCCCCTTGCTTCCGCCCTTCCGGACTGGTAGGAAACATCTTTTACAAGGAACTGGAAAGCGTACCTGAAAAGCTCCTCCACCAAATCCCCCGTAAGCTTGATTCTCTTGTTGGCGTAATGGTCCTTGTCATCGGATGGTATTTCCTTGTAAGCAACCCTGATTGTCTTTTCCGCCATCTTCGCAAGGTATAATGCCTTCTTCATCCTGTCCTCCGGCTCGGTTCCAACGTGTGGGAGCAGGTAGGTGTCAAGAAGCA
>CAYTXD010000165.1:0-3525 GCA_964441305.1 Microcaldota archaeon | reverse complement strand
GATCACCTGCCGGTGTACTGCGATTTTGTTTTCAGCTCCACCGCAATCGAACCGCCTCCACTTCACAGGCCCTTCCGAAGCCCTCCTCTCCTCCCTTACACTTGCATTCCTTTCTGCTTCGGGTTTGGTGTTGGTTCTCTACCTTTACAAATTCAAGACCTCCTTTCTCCCCCACACCATTCTCTTCATAATGCTCTTTTTCTCCCTCTCCCAATCCGCATTTTACGCCCAATTCCCCGAAACAGGCTCAAACCTGAACAATTTCCATTACGAAACAGTAGATAGCTATTCCGCAGAGGCATTCCAGTGGGCAAAAAACAACACCCCCCGCGGCTCCACATTCGCAATCCTTGAAGATGATGAGGCATTCAAGTTCCTTTCGGGCGGAAGGAACATATACCAAAACAAGCAAAAATTTGCAGAATACCTTGCATCCAACAAGTCAGCCCAAGTATTCTCCGGGGCAGATTACATCCTCGTAACTGCGGATATTTACTACCGCCCCAACGAAATTGAGCCGCTTTCCAATGCTGGCTTCAGGGCGGAGGGCTACAAGTACATAACAAACATCTCCGCAGGAGGAAGGATTGTGGCATTCTACACCTCCCATTACGATGAAACACTTCTTGTTCCACTTGACTCAAGCGGAAAACTGCTGGACAGGACTTCCGATTCCGAGCTTTACGGGCCCGACTATTCCTTCATCGCCTCCTTCCCAAGCTCAAAACTCCTGCTCATCAATGAGAGCAAGCCCTTCCACACAAAAGAAAACATGCTGGTAAGGCCGATTTCCAACTACCACACAAATGCATTCGGCCTGTTTTTCGGAAGCCCCGCAGGAGTGGAAAAGGTTTTCGACAATGAGAGGGTGAAGGTTTACAGGGTGCTATGATGCTCATTCTCACGGCAGTATTCATTATCGCATTTTCAATCACCTTCTTCCTAATCCCCCCACTGCTAAACAAGATGAAAAATGCGGGAATAATCTCTGAAAACATGAACCAACCAAATGCAAGTAAAATCCCATCAATGGGCGGCATAGCGGTAATTGTGGGCTTCCTTGCGGCAATTCTCGCCGCAATAGCACTGAACACTTACGGGCTTATCTCATTCAACTTGGTAAACATCATGGCTTCCCTCCTCACATTCCTCCTAATAGCACTAATTGGAATTTTCGACGACATCTTCAGCATGAGGCAGTATGTCAAAGCATCCCTCCCCCTTATAGCCGCAATACCCCTTGTTGCGGTTTCCGCCGCAGGTAGTACCAGCATGTTCTTCCCCTTCATTGGCAACATCGATTTCGGGATTTTTTACTTTGCAATTCTCATCCCCCTGGGAATCGCGGTCTGCTCCAACCTAACCAACATGCTCGCGGGCTTCAACGGAAACGAGGCGGGAATGGGAATAGTGATTTTCACAACAATGCTCCTGGTTTCCATTTCCCGCGGGAACATCGAAATAGCCGTTCTTTCCGCATCAATGCTCGGCGCCCTCCTTGCATTCATACTTTTCAACTGGTACCCTGCAAAAACATTCATAGGGGATATTGGAACTCTGGCAATAGGCGCGGTTCTTGCATGCAGCGTGATAATAGGCAACATGGAAACTGCAGGCGCGATACTCATGATTCCCTACGTAATTGACTTTTTCATAAAACTCCCCCACCACTTCCCAAAGACATTCGGCGGATACAAAAAGGGAAAGCTTTACGCGCCAAAAGGAAAGCCAAAGGGGCTGGGGCATTGGATTATGAAGCTTTCAAAAGGGATTTCGGAAAGAAACCTCTCGCTTACGCTTATTGCAATTGAAGCAGTATTCGGGGTAATTGTGCTTATTCTTTACTTGAGGGTATAGTGAGTAGTGCAAGGCGAGTTAATTCTACTGCCGCCAAACAGGGCAACATTCGCCCCTAAAATCCCTATTTCCTATCTCTCTCGTGCAAAACAAGGTCAACTATGCTGATAGTCTGGTTCAAATTCTCGTAATCATGAAGGCGCCCGATATCCACCCAGTACTCGTCAAAAGTGTATGAATTGATTTTCTTCCCATCTTTCAAAATTGCCGGAAAAACATCCTTTGCAAAATCCTTCCCAACCTCTATATACTCGAAAATTTCCGGCTCAAAAATGTAAATCCCTGCATTAATTAAATTCTCAATTGTGGGCTTCTCCTTAAACCCAACAACCTTCTCATCCTCAACTTCCGCAATCCCGTATTCAATTGGAGTTCCATGCCTCTTCAAGCCGATTGTTGCAATCCCTCCCATCCTCTTGTGAAACTCCGCCATATCCCTCAAATTAACAGTAGTCAAATGGTCCCCCATAACAACTGCAAAAGTTTCCTTTACCGCATCCTTGCCCGGGAAAATCGAGCCGGCAGTATTCATCTCCTTCTCCTCTTTCAAATAAGCAATATCCACTCCAAACCTTTCCCCATTCCCGAAATGCCCCTCTATCTTATCTCCCAAATAGCCTATAGTAAATATCTGCTCCTTAATTCCACTCCTTTTCAAATTGTCAACAACAAACTCAAGAATAGGCCTCTTTCCAAGGGTAAGCATGGGCTTTGGGATATTGTAGGTATACGGCCTAAGACGCGTGCCCTTTCCACCGCATAATACAAACGCTTTCATACGAGAAACCCTCCTCCTTTTTGCCCTTCGGGCAAAAGACCGCAAACCGCAAGCGGTTATGCGACGGGGTTTCTACGTTACTTCCCAGGAACCCTAGTTTTCACGAGAAACCCTCCTTGTAAATACCAATCCTCAGATTAATAACCTTATCCCTTCCTCAAGAGAAACCTTCGCGCTAAACCCCAGTTCCCCTTTGCTTTTCCTTGTATCCGCTCTCGTAATCTCAACATAATTCTTTATCGGGTTCTTTCTGTACTTCGGCTCAATGCTGGTTCCCAGCGCTTTATTCAACATGCCAACAACCTCATTGAAACTCGCACTCTTTCCAGTACCAACATTGAAAACCCCATGAGCTTTCTTTTCTGACGCAAGAATGCATGCCTCAACAACATCAGAAACATGTGTAAAATCCCTTTCCTGCCCCCCATCACCATAGATTACAGGCCTTTTTCCCTCTTTCATCTCCCATAAAAACTGCGAAAGCACATTCGCATATTTTCCCTTGGCCTTTTCCATTGGGCCGTAAACGGAAAAAAACCTCATACCCGCAGATTTTACCCCATGCATCTTTTCATAAAGCTCGGATATCCTTTCCATTGCCACTCTCACTTCCGAATAGTAATCCGTAACCCTGATTTCCGCATCCTCCCTGTGAGGTGGCTTAACCCCATTATACAAAGAGGAAGTGGAAGCATAGACAACATGCCCCACCCCAAGTTTTTTTGCAAGCTCAAGCACTGCAATATGCCCGTTTATTGCCTTTCCAACAAGATATGGATTTTTCCTGTACATCGGCGATGAAGATGGCATTCCCAGATGGTAAATTTCCTCAACCTTGCCAATTTCCAGAGAGCCTAAATTCTCCACTTCCCCCTCCACAACCTTAACAT
>CAYTXD010000164.1:0-3629 GCA_964441305.1 Microcaldota archaeon | reverse complement strand
TTCTTGCGGAAAAGAATGGCGCGGGCAAGGCAGTAAAGGTTGAATGCACAGAAACGGGCGGCGGGCTGGTTGCGCTTGACTCAAGCTTCGTGGCAGATGAAACTGTTTTCGAATATGACAACCTTGCTTTCACTGTAAACTCGCTTAAATGGCTCCTCGGCGAAGGGGACCCAGGCAAATACGACTTCTGCATCGATTCCCTGGGGAGGGGGACCAAATATGATGGCATGATAGGGGTTTACACTGAACTGCTCAGGGACGGGCATACTGTAATCGACACCTCCGAGCTTGTTGGAACTGGGGAACCCGAAATCTCTTCCACTATGCTTTCCCAGTGCTCCGTATTCGTTTCCGACAGGAGGGGCACAAGAGAAAGCTCACCCAAACTTTCCAATCCGGAATCCAACGCGCTGAAGCAATACTTTAATTCAGGCGGGAAGGTTCTCATATCTCACGAGCCGGGCTACATACTCGATTCCGAGGCGGTGCTGGTTTTTGACATTTACTCAAACGACCTTACATTGAAAGTGCTCGGGCCGGACGGAGAGCCGCTCGAGGGTGTGACCGTTTCCTTCAACCCATCCGGAAAGACAAGCGGAACGGTTACCGACAGCAGGGGGATAGTCGAGGTCGAAGGGATAAACGCGCCGCAAGTTGAGGTTTCAGTTCTTGCTAACGGCGAGCACATAAACGAGATAGTTGAGCTTGAAAAGGAAACAACGAAAACGATAACGTTCCCGGTTGCAATCAACATAACCGACGTTTCGTTTACAATTAAGAACGCGAGGTGCAGCTCGCTTTCGGTGTCAGTTGATGAAAAGGAAAACCCCGAGCTTACAACTGTTGAAGCGGAATATGCAGGGGAAACTTTAGAGCTTGAAAGAAAAGGCACGCTTTTCACCGGAACAATCTGTTCTGATTATGAAGTGGAAGTGACTGTTACTGCAACCAATGAAGGAAATGAGGACAGCGAAACATTGCTTTTCACCCCCGTTGCTGCAGGGGACTCATCCGTTTCAGGCGGGGAAATAGCGCCCCCTCCCATCCCGGAGCTGGACGTATCACAAATGGATCCCACATTGCTGACGATTCTTGTAGCAGTGGTAATAATCCTGCTTATAGCATTCCTCTTCAGGAAGAAGATTAGCTATACTCTCAAGGCAATGGGAAAATACTTCGGCAAAAAGAGGGAGAAAGAGGAGGAATAGCTTTAATTTGCTCGCACCAATCCTGGAAAACTATAACGCAACTCCCCCTGGAAAACTATAACACAACTCCCCCTGGAAAACTATAACACAATTTCCCAAATAACAATGGGCTTTGCTGGCTTACTCTCCAACTTTACTGATTCACTCTCCAACATCCTTCGGTCTTCTTCTGGCTTCACTTGAGCCTTATCGCATCCAAATCCATCGGAGCCCTTGTTTCCACCCTGAACATCTTGTTCAATGTTCTCGCCAAATCCTCGCACTTTGTTTCATCTCCGTGCATCGTGAAAATCCTCTGCGGGGTCGGCTTCATGTGCTTCACGAAATTGACAAGCTGGTGCCTGTCGGAATGGCCGGAAAACCCTTCAACAGTATCAATTTTCATGTTTATTTTAACACTGTCCGTTCTCCCCTTCTCGCCCTCAATCGGAATCTCCTTCATTCCCCTCTGTATCTTCCTTCCCAGGGAAAGTGCGCTCTGATATCCTACGAAAAACATCATGTTCTTCGGGTTGTCAGACATCATTTTCAGGTATTCAACCGAGGGCCCTCCACTCAGCATTCCCGATGGCGCGACTATTACGCAGGGGGGGCCGTCCACTATCTCCTGCCTGTCTCCAGTAACAGGAGTGAAAATGGGCGATTCGAACGGGCTGTCATTCGAAAGTATCCTTCTCTGGATGTTGTGCCTCAGGAATTCAGGATATGCAGTATGTATTGCAGACGCCTCCAGAATCATCCCGTCTATATAGACAGGATACTTGAAATCAGGGTTCTTTCTTGCATGCTCCTCAAGAACAAGCATGATCTCCTGCGACCTTCCCACAGAAAAAACAGGTATGAGAACCTTGCCGCCATTGCCAAGCGTTTCTTTTATTCCCTTGATAAGGCGCTTGTCTGTTTCGAACCTGTTGGGCATGACATCTCCCCGTCCTCCGTAAGTGCTTTCCATGAAAAGGGTTTCAATTCTCGGGAATGATGTGTTTGCCTGGTCGAAAAGCTTGGTGAACCCATACTTAATGTCCCCAGTATAAACTAAATTATGCAATCCATCCCCTATATGAAGGTGAACCATCGAGCTTCCCAGTATGTGCCCCGCATTGTGGAATGTCATCTTTATCTCTGGGGATATGTCCATTACCTCTTCATAGTCAACGGTTATGGTGTGGTTCAGCTGCTTTTGTATATCCTGCCTGCCATAGGGCGCCTTTGCATTTGCGGACTTGTTCATGATGTTTATATAATCCATTTGCAGCATGACCATCAAATCCCTGGTCGGGGCTGTGCAGTAGACGGGCCCCTCGAACCCGAACCTGAAAAGGTAGGGTATGAAACCGGAATGGTCCAGATGCGCGTGGGTTACAATAACTGCGTCAAGCTGCTCCAGGGCAAGGTTCATTGCATTCAAATAGGGAAAAGCCCTTGAACCTTCTGTAGTGTCGGGGTTGATTCCGCAGTCAATCAATATCCTGTTGTTGGATGTCTGAAGAAGAAGCCCGCTTCTTCCTACTTCCCTGAACCCTCCGAGAGCGGTGACTTTAACCCACTCGCTCTTGGGAATGTCGGAACATATTTTCTTTCCAATCTTGGTGAGGAATTTCTTTCTTGTTGAAGTGTCATTTAGCCGGCTCTTCCTTATGCCCTTTATTGTGGAAGATGACATCGTCGGGGTCCTGAGCACCTTGGGAGCCCAGCCGGTTTTGGTTATTATTGTTTTCAGGGTTGAGCCCCCTTTTCCTATAACCAGGCCCGGTTTCATCGCCTCAATGTTCACCTCGCAGAATTCGGGGTTGAAATTTATTTCATTAATTCCCGCATCGGAAGGAACGCTCTCCTGTATGGTTCTGCTTGCCTTTTCCTGCGGCATCAGTGCGGACGGGTCGCTCCTGATAAGAACCCTCTTCCTCAGCGTGCCGGCTATTTTTCTTATTAGCTGGTCGCCCTGGTAAAATTCCCTTATGTTCTTAAGATATATCACTATGTCTAGCCCCTCTGCCTCGACTTTTGTCATGTTGCATTCGGTCGGAACTAGCTCGTTCAGTTTCTTTTCTATTTCCTTTAATTCCAAAAAACTCTCCTCCTAAGGCGAAAAACAACGCGCAATAAAATTTTCGGAAAAACCGAAACATGCAGCGAATATTTTCGCCGGTTTATCTGTTTACTTAGTTAGGCGCAAAAGCGCGCCAAAAATGCAATTTGCTTTATGTTTATTTTTTTCGGGAGCGCGCGAGAAAATCGCGCATCCTCCCTTTTCCGTTAATAATTCTTTTTTACGGAATATTCTCTCTTTTTCTGTTTTGCTTACTCTTTCTTTTTCTTTTCGCTTCCTTCTGCAAGTTCCTTTACCTCATCCTCGGAGTACTGCTTGTAACCGCTCTTTGTTATGGTCACAAGGTTTATCCCATCTCCGGAAGCGCAGTC
>CAYTXD010000163.1:0-3671 GCA_964441305.1 Microcaldota archaeon | reverse complement strand
CGGGGAATACGAGCACCTTCAGACAGCACTTGACAACGCCCTTCTATTCAACCTAAACCAGGCAAGGGAAAGGATTGGTTTTTTCAAGGGGGATGAAATCGACCTGCAGTCAGCAACAAGAGCTCTTTCAGACTCCCATATGGACTATGTTGAGGAGGCGCTTAACGCAGCATTCAATGAAGTGATGTTTGGAAACAAGACATTTGCAGACGGCATATCAAACCTTCCGCCCGCACAGCAAAGAAGCATGATTTCCGCAATGGCTGTCGCAACACTCGGAGGAGCAAAAGCCATCCCGACAGGAGGGGCGGAGGCAGAAATAACCGTTGGCGGCTTGCAGTCAGTTGAAGGAAAGCTTGAGTGGTCGACTCCGATTACTGAAATGCGCGGGCTTGAAATGTCCGGAATACTTTCTCCAAGCAACTACTGGGACAAGAAAAACCCGGTTCCAAAAGGCGGATTTGAAAAGGCACTCCAAGAAAAAGGGCTCAGGGCTCCGGCAGCAGGCCAGGGAACTGAGAACAAGCTTAACCCAACAGTTGAATTTGACAGGAGCCTAACATACAATGAAAAAGGCCAGCTAGTGGATGTGCAGGGAAATGTAAAGGACTCTGTGGAAATCGCATTCAATAATACGGAGCTTATTGAGGAGGCAACATACCAAGCGTACCTTATACCAAAGGGAATGCTTCCCGGAGACATTGCAGGGACAGATGTACGTGGAACCAGTGAATCAGAAAAAATATTCCGCTTCTCACAAAACGATGGGCTTGCAATAAACTCCAACCTTACACAGGTTCTACCTGAGCCTGTGGAGCTTACTCCTGGGGAAAACGGAATAGCAGTCCTCAATGCAGAAGACCTAAAGACTGTGACCAAAGGGCCGCATGTCCTAATGGTTGTTGCATCAGGAAAAGTACGCCAGCCCCGCGAAGAAGTTTCAAGGATTATTTCAGGTGGAGACAGGTTTGCAGGAATGACTTTTGAAAGGCCTCAGTTTGCATCCGTTGTTTCGATGGGCAACCTGCAGGTCACAGGGCCGATAAATGCGAAAATGAATGTTGAATTCGGTGCTACAACTTTTGATGTTGACCAGACAACTCCTGACGTTTTAGAGGGGGCGTCTACAGTTGAGGTGGCAGGAACTGTTTCTTCTGACACACTGGATTTATACAACATACCAGTAGATGTTTGGGACTATATGCCAGAGGGAATTACGCCAATGGACCCGAATTGGGATGAAGAATTGAATAGTGCAACACAACAGGCATATGAGTCGGCAGACCAGCAATTCAGGGACATATTCGAAAAGGAAACAATAAGCGGGGATGAAGTAGTTAACCAAATAAACAGCGGCAATTACACACGGGAAGAGATGCTAAACTATTGGTCTGGCTTTGGTGTTACAGAGGCAGAATTCGATGAAATAATGGGCCAGCTTGCAGGAAATGAATTTACTCCCGAAGAATTCACAGATCTTATCAAAGCACGTGCTGATGAGAATTTCGACCTTAGCATGTTTGGATTTGAGGAAAATGTTGAAGAGGATAAGATTCAGCTGACTTCCCGCACCTCCCAAGTTATTAAAATAAGGGTCCCACTTTTTGAAGTTGCAAAAGACGGAAAGGCAACAATAAACTTCGGCGGAGTCCAGAGAATTAAGGAGGCAGTGACAACCATTTCCAGCACAGGCGTAACAACAGCTACTGATGAGGAAACAAAAGCAATACTTGAGCTTAGCGTAAGGATGGGCGAGCAACTTCTTACCCTTTCCAATGCACTTGGCGGCGAATATACTGCAGTGGAAGTCCGCGACAGCAGGGGCAACACATATACTTACTCCCGCGAGCTTGGCGAGGACACATTCAATATAGACTTCGGGATTGCGGATGTGGGAAGTTACAAAGGAAAGCCAGTATCCCTTCGCGGAGACATTTACGCGGGCCATGGTGCAGGCGGAGGCCTGTCCTTCAAAATCGGCGGCCTTGAAATCGGAGGCGGCGGAAGAGGAGGAAAGGAATACATAAAGCTTGGCTATGAGTACACGAGATAGTCGCAAGCCTTTTAATAGGTGCTTGAGTAGGGAGTCCGGTGGTGTTTTTATGACCGGCTCCCGGATGTTCCTTTTTTCAATAGTCTTGATGACTGCTATATTCGCACAGCAGGTTTCAGTCACCCAGTCAGGAATTTCTTCTTTTGAGCTTACTGAAGGGGACGAGTACCAAGTATTTTTGACAATTGAGTCTGATTCAACTTACTACCTCCCCCGAGGAGAACTCAAATTCATGCTAATAAGCTCATCGAATGGGAACATAGTCGATGAGTTCTCAGCGCAGGTAAAGGAGCTATACCCCCTGGAGGCAACAACAATTGAAGCATATTCAACAGTCCCAGCAGCAGCTTCTGGCGATTATACTATTGAAGCGTATTACCTGCCTGCGGGCAATTTGTTCGAAAGCAGCCCGTATCTCCAATTCGGCGCAATCAACTCAATTCCGATTTCAATAGCTTCAAACTCCCCGCCTTCTGCTTACTTTGACAAAGGCTCCCTTTCAATTGATATTACAACAGAGGACGCAAGCACATACAATGCAAAAATTTCAATTTCAATAATGGACCCGCTAAACGCCCCATACTCCCTTTCAAGGGAAATTTATGCATACAATGAATACAGGACTGAAAGCTTTAATGAGCTGTTAAGAGCAGGCGGAATACCTGGCGGCTCTCCAATAGCTGGCATGGCCTCTTCCGCAGTTTCTCTTTCAAAAGATTTTCCGAAAAAAGCAGTAATTTCTGATTCCCTTACCCTCCCAAAAGGATACTATATTGCGAAATATTCTGTTGTTTCACAAAATTCTGAAAGCACAATCTATGTTCCGCTTGGGGCTGGGGAATCTACAACGCCGATACAAATAGCCGTATTTAAGTATTACAATGGAAACCCCAGCCTTATTGTTGCATACAGCAGGCCAGACATTTCCATCTCAGCCGAGCAGGACGGAGAAAGCATTCCCCTGGCAAGCGATGAAAACACAACAAGCATTTATAGTGCAAGGCTAGCAAAAACCACTGAATTCACAATCAGGGCATATGATGATGGCTCGTTGGTCGATTATGTCCTGGTCCCCTACAGCTTTCAGGAGCCAACCCGCAAGATTTCCGAGATTGAAGTTTCAATCTTCCAAGAGCAGAACGAGCTTATTGTGAATTCAAGGCTTTTTGATGAGAATGGAAATGAAGTTTCCGGGGAAATACAATATTTGATTCTATTGAACGGCAACACCACAATTTATGCAAGCGAAACATTTGAGTCCTCCGGAAGCTTGACCGCTTCTGTTCCAATAGAAGAGAGCGGAAACTACACCGTAATAGTTACTGATTCAAGCGGAATTGCTTCCGGCTCAAACTCCGCTTATTTAACTGCAAAGATTGAGGAGGAAGATGAGGAGAAGTTATCACCGATATTTACGGACTCATTGCCAATGCTCGTCCTCGCACTAATAATAGTGGTGCTAATCGCTGCAGCTTATTATATATGGACCAAAAAAAGAAGGAGAGTTGGGGGTGGCTAAATGTTTATAAATAATAAAATACATAATAAACCTATGAATTCCACAAAATATATCACTTTAATGTTTGCCCTTCTAATGTTTTGCAGCACGATATTTCCA
>CAYTXD010000162.1:0-3674 GCA_964441305.1 Microcaldota archaeon | reverse complement strand
AGCAAATCCTCTATTTATATGGGTGCTGTTTCATGATGCACAAAGAAATCTCTGGAAATATTTTTCATCAGGAACTTTTAAGAGGGAAAAGATGGTTTAACCTCGACCTTTTTTTAAGATTTTGGAAATATCCTATTGTAAGGCAGGCCGGTTCCCCTGTAAAAAATCTTAAAGTATCTGGCACTTTGTTCTCTGCCCTGCAAATCAGCATGCCTTCATCAATTGCCATCTGAATTGGGCCGTTTGTTTATATTGTTTTGACTAATCTCCAAGACTGCATTTTCATATAACCTCACTTGCTTTATAGGAACTTCTCACTAAAGGGCCGGAAATGACATGAGGCATTCCCATTTGTTTTGCTATCTCTTCAATTTGCTTAAATTCTTCAGGAGAATAATATTTTTTCACTTCAAAATGATTGGCGCTTGGCTGCAAATACTGGCCAATTGTAACAATGTCACAATCAACCCTTGTTAAATCTCCGATTGTCTGGATTATTTGATTTTCTTTTTCTCCAAACCCCAGCATAAAACCTGATTTTGTTTTTATTTTGGGATTTAGCTCTTTGGCTTTTTTTAATAATTGAAGAGACAGTTCGTAACTGCCTTTTGGCCTTAATCTTGGAAACAATTCATTTACAACTTCAAGATTATGGTTCAATACGTCAGGTTTGGAATCAATTATCTTATTTAGCGCTTCCCAATCGCCTTTCAAATCTGATATTAAAAGTTCAACCCTGCAACCGGGATTAATCTTTCTTGTCGCCGCCACAGTCTTCACAAATTGGCTGGCCCCGCTGTCTGCCAAGTCATCCCGCGTAACGCAGGTTATCACCACATAGTTCAATTTCATGGTTTTAACTGCTTCTGCAATCCTTTCCGGTTCCCCTTTGTCAAGCTCCTTAGGAACGCCATGGAGTATATTGCAGTAAAGGCAGTTTCTTGTGCACGTGTCCCCTAGAATCATAAAAGTTGCAGTTCCATTTGAAAAGCATTCATACCTGTTGGGGCAGTTTGCTTCAACGCATACTGTTGTTAACCTATTTTTTTCTATTAATTCCTTAGTTTTCATGTAGTCTTTTTTATTGTAATGCTCTACTTCGATCCATAAAGGCAAAGCCTTCTTCATGAAAATACCTTATTGGATTCTATCAAATCGACAAACCCGTAGTAGTCAATTGTCTTAATGTTTGCATTGTTTTTTATGCCTCTTAACTCCAGATCCTCCTTCAAGGCAAGAACTTCTGCTTTCTTTTCTTTAAGCTCTTCGATAGTTTCTGATGAGCTATTGTTCAATATAAGAACTCCGTCCTGAATAAAGAGCACCTTGTCCCCTTGCTTGACGTATTTTAGCATGCTTGCGTTTTTGTTCCATAATGATTCTTTTATAATGAATAACACCATGTTTACACCTCAAAAATTAATGATTGTTTCAGCTTCATCTATAAACTCTCTTATATCTTGATCTGTTGCACTGGTTGCCTCAACACAATCAGTTTTTTTCAGATTCCTCTCGGACATGGATTCCGCATTTGCAAAGATTTTCAGCCCGAAATCTTCCGCATTGGAAAATCCTTCTGTTAACCCTGTCATCTCTGCCAGCTCGGGTTTTTGGTCATTTACTAGGCAGAACACACCGTCACCGGTAAAAACAAGTTTTGTTTCCAAATCCATTCCGGCAAACGCTATGCCTGCCCTCAGTGCCTCTGCCGCAAAAACGCTTCCAAAATGGGCAGTGTTAACTATCAATAATACTTTTTTCATTTTCTCACCTCATACGCTCACAAATTTATCGCACTCTTTTATCAGTTCGGCCAATCCGGGAAGGCCCTCGAGCTCCCCTTTTTCTATAAGCTGGTCTCTTTTTATTCCCCTGAATTGCACGCAGACGCCGCATATTTTAACTTCTGCACCGAGTTCAATCAGTTCGCCAAGTTTTTTTGAAAGATTCCTCTCGCTTGCCGATTTTATGTCTTTGTTGGCGGCTATCACGCTGTCAACATAAAGAAAAATTTTCACTTCGTGTTTTCTGCTTATGGCGGCCTTTGCCAGATGATATGCAGTATCAACATCCTGGTACGTGTAGGGTGGCCTTATTAGCATTAGTCCTAGTTTCATTCTTTTTCACCTCTTTCATTCTTTTTCACCTCTTTCATTCTTTTTCACCTCTCATAAACATAAAATATGCGGCAGTCCATCCGCCCAGTATTATGAACGTTCCCGCAACAATGCTGCTTACTGCCAATTGGGGAACGCCGCTTAGAATGTGCCCGATGTTGCAGCCGCCTGCAATTATGGCCCCCAAACCCAGAAGCGCGCCGCCAATAAAGGCCTGCGCTCCCATCTTCAACGGGGGGACTCTTATCTTAAATTCGTTGGCAATTAATGCGGCAAACAATGCTCCGAATACCAGGCCAATGACCTCGTATGATTCCCAAGTTAGGAAATACTGTCCGGTTAAGAGGGTTTTTACAATTGTCTCAAAGCCCATTGTAATTCCTAACGGATAATTTCTTCCAGCTATTGAAGAGAAGATAAACGCCAGCATTCCTACAATCCCAATTACAATTCCAGTAGATTTCCAGTTCCAGCCTGACTTGAATATTTTTTCTATCAAAGATTTGTTATTTTCAATTTTTATTTCATTTTTTCTGAATAGAATATAAAATCCAGCCAAGGATAATATAATGACAAATGCCCACGAAGGAAGTCCTGTGATGGAGGGCAAGGTCATATTTCCAATATCCATTTGTTGGATTGTTGCAGTCACGCCTGAAAGCATTCCATCCTTTGCGACATATGCGGTGGATGCAAATGCCAATAATGCAAGCATTGAACTGACCATCCCTTCACCAACCCTGTAAGCCGTTCCGCTAGCGCACCCTCCTGCAAGAACCATGCCAATTCCAAAAATAAAACCCCCAGTTATTGCACCTAGGGGAAAAAATGATTTTGGCGCAAGGGTGATTACTCCGAAATAGGACAGCAGATGAAATCCAATCATCTGTATAACCAGGGCTAACGCAACCGCTTTCAGCAAAGTAAAATCCTTGAATACCAGTGGGTCCCTAAATGCGGAATTCATGCAGAATCTGCCCCTCTGCAATGCAAACCCGAATATTATTCCGATTGCTAAGCCGCTGATTAGGGCAATCAAAACCATTATTTCACCTTAATTAACATCCTATGCTCAGGCCCGTTTATTTGCTCAACGCTAAGAACCTTGTGCCCTTCCTTCTCCGCATTTCTCGGAATCCGCTCTAAAGAAAGGGGATAGTCGGTTAGCACTTCAAGAATCTCGCCAGATTTCATCTCTTTTAATTTCTTTCTTGTTTTTATATCCGGATATGGACATATTTCGCCTCTCACATCAATCGTGGCATTTGGCTTCTCCTCCATTTTTCATCACCTCAATTTAAGTTCTCTCCAGGATCTATGCATCCGTTGTCAATGCATAAATTTATCTTTTGTTCCATCTCTTCCCCCATGTAGTCTGCATAGCCGACCCAATATTTGTCTCCGATGAATGTTGTTGGGACTCCCTGCGCGGTTGTGCCGTATGCGTTGGCTACTTCATTGAACAGCTTTGCATTATCTGGATTTTTCCAAGTTTCAAACATCTTTATCTCTACCTGCGGATACTTCTGCTGCATCTCTTCAAGAAAAGGTTTTTCA
>CAYTXD010000161.1:0-3681 GCA_964441305.1 Microcaldota archaeon | reverse complement strand
TTTTTTCGGGAGCATTTCCGGGCCTATTATTGCGGTCAGCTTTTCCAGCTCCTCAAACCTCCCGAAAAGCTCAAGCAGTTCATCGTAATACTGGGACCAGGGACCCATTTCGTCCCATTCCTTTTTCACAAAAGGCAGGAATTTTGTGTAGCTTACCTTCCTGTTTACTGCAGGATAGTGGCGCACATATGCAAGCGAGGGGTCAAGCGCCCAAAAGGTGCCTGCGATTTTCATTGCCGCCTGCGCGACAGGGTCGGAGAAGTCGCTGCCGTAAAGGGAAACCGAGCCGATTGCGGATATGCTTCCATGGACTCCGCTCAATGTTTTAACATTTCCCGCCCTCTCGAAAAAGTTTGCAATCTCGCTGTTAAGGTATGTCGGGTAGCCCTCTTCCCCCGGGAACTCGCCTATCCTGTTGCTGAGCTCCCTCATCGCCTCCGCCCATCTTGTGAGAGAGTCCGCAAGCAGGACAACATGCTTTCCCTGGTCGCGCAGGTACTCGGCAATTGTCATCCCCGAAAGCACGCCGCTGATCCTTGCCGCAACCGGCATGTTGGATGTGTTTACCATGTAAATTGTCCTGTTGTCAAGCAGGTCTCCAGATTTGATTAGGTTGCGCAGTTCGTGCAGGATTGTGACTACTTCATTTCCCCTTTCCCCGCAGCCGACATAAATAAGATTGTCCGCGTCGCACCATTTTATCATCTGGAATATTAGCTGCGTTTTTCCCGTGCCAAACCCGCCGGGTATTGAAACGGTCCCTCCCTTCGCTGTCGGAAAGAAAAAGTCGAGCACCCTCTGCCCTGTCCAGAGCATGTGGGAAGGCGGGATTTTTTTCTGGATTGGCCTTGGGACGCGGGTGGGCCATTTGTGGTACATGTAAATGTCTTCCTTTCCCTTTTTTGTTTTCAATGTGCCGATCGGCTCGCCCACCCTGAAATTCCCCTCATTTATTTCGGCAATTTCCCCTTCCTTTCCGGGGGGCAGGAGTATTTTCAAAGTGGTTACATGGGTCTCCTCCACTTCCCCGAGAATGCCTCCGCCTCCGAGCTTGTCTCCTTTTTTAGCTTCTGCCTTGAAATGCCACCTCTTTTTCCTGTCGAGAGGGGGAGGGTAGATTCCCTTTTTCATGAAAAGGCTTTCTCCTTCCACCGGCCTCTGTATTCCGTCAAAAACATTTGTAACCATGCCAGGCCCGAGCTCGACGTGGAATATCTCCCTGCTCTGGCTTATTTTCTCCCCCGGCTTCAGGCCCTCAGTGTCTTCGTAAACCTGGATTGCCGCATGGTTGCCGTAAACCCTGATTACCTCGCCCACCAGCCCCTCTTCGCCAATGTGCACAACCTCATAAATTCGGGGGTTTTTCATCTCCTCCCCTATTACGAGAGGGCCGGATACTTTTGCAATTTTTGCCATTTTCTATACACCTACAATTATCCTGTCATGCTTTTCGGCTTCTTCAAAAAGCCCTTCCTCCATCTCCTTTTTCACAATTATGAACTTGAATTCCTTTCCCAATTTTGCAACCGCCTCTTTTGCCTCCTCCAGTGTGCCTGCATCCTGTATGTGTGATGCGCCCACCAGCCCGAAGCATTCCGCAAGCGGAGGGGAGAGCAGAACTGCAACTTTGTATGTATTCATGCTTTTGGAAATTTCACCATTCGTCATCTGTACCACCAAATATCCTTTGCCATCTGGAGCTCGCGCGCGATTCTCTCATTTGCCTCAAGCAGCGGGCCCGCCCCAAGCGGGTCCTCAAGCTTCAGAATAGAAATTTTTCTCAGCTTTTCCCTTTCCAGCGAGTCCTCCAGAATCTCGTCCAGGGGCTCGCCCACAAGGAGCTTTTTCTCAAGCTCAGGCACTTCTGAAGTTATTCTTCTTAGCAATATGTTAAAGTCCTCTTCCGCCATTTCGATGTGCAGGTCGTTGCCAAGCCCAAGCATTGAAATTATTGCCCTTGAGTCGTGGCCCTTCTTCTTCAGGTAGAGTATGTTTCTTGCAACATATGAATTTCTTATTATGTCATAATAGTCCATAAGCTCCTTTCTTGCTGCGGCGGCCTTCTTCATCTCCTTGAAATGGTACCTGTCGAGCGCGTATTCCAGCCCTGTTAGCCCATGTTCGTGGTAAAGGGAGAAAGATATATACTTCCCAAGCTTGAATTCCCTGAGGGTGCCTATCGCTTCCCCAATATGTTTCGCCCCAAAAAGCTCTTCCAAAACTTCTGATTTTGTCGGGGAGAGTGAAGAAATGCCTTCCAGGCTCCTCTCTTTCTCAAGCGCGGCGAGAACGAATTTTATGTCCCTTATTTCGTGCCTCATGTGGACTGCCCTCACAAACTTTTTTGAGTCGGATGGAGAGATGAATTCCATCTTGCCTTCTATTTCTTTCATGAGCTCCTCCATCCTTTCCTCAAAGTCCATCCTGTCTGAGGAAAGCTGCACCAGGCCCCAGTATTTGCTTTTCTGCACTTTGGGCGCAAGGCTTGAGTCCCTGAGGTCTGCAAGCTCCTCCTCTGAAAAAAGCCTTCCAAGCATCGCCCTTGCCCTTGCGCTTGCCTCTGAATAGCCTATCCTGTTCTTTAGAAGCTGGGTCACTGCAGTGCCCACAACGAAAGAAATCAGAATTCCGCCAAGAAAATATACTATCCACATATTATTCCCCTTTCAATATTGAAATTATCAATTGCTCCCTCCTCTCATCAATGAGGCGGGATATGCTCATGTCAATCCTCCTGTTTCCATCCCTGCTCTCGGCTATGAAACCGCCATCAAGCTCATCTGCTGCTTTTACTGACCTTGCTTGCTTCCTGCAAAGAGATGCGTCCTTTTTGGAACAGGTGACTTTCATTCCGCTTCCCAGGGAAGAGCGGGCAGACTTCAGCTCCCGCCTCATGAAATCTTTGTATTTGGAGGTGGATTTCAATTTCGGAAGCTCCTCAATGAATTTGGAAATAGCCCTGCCCACTGCCTGCTTTCTGGCCTTAAGGATTTCAACCTGTCCCCCTATCCTCGCCTTCTCCAGCTTTCCCTGCATCTCTTCTTCTATTTTTTCCTCGCCCTGCTTTACGAGCTTTTCAAGCCGCTCCTTTTTCTTTTTCCTCGCCTCTTCAAGGCGCCGGTTTCTTTCCTGCTCCAGTGCCTCCTGCCTCTCGCTAATCCTTTCCCTGAGGCGGGTTTCCATGTGTCTGGCTATATGGTCAACGCTTCCCTTTGCAATTTCCATTTCATCATACCTGTATAAGGCCGAATGCGAACGCTATCAGTATGATTGCGATGATGAACCCGTAAATCGACTGGGTTTCGGGCAGAACCGCAAATGTGAGCGCCCTTACATAAAGGGACTTGTCCTCCGCAACCGCGCCTGCGGACGCGGCGGAAGCCATCCCCTGCCCTATTGCCGAGCCCATGCCAGCAAGACCTATCGCAAGTCCTGCGCCCAGGGCTATCAAATCCGTATCAACCATTTACTCCACCTCCAATGTTTGGTTTAGTGTAAACTCTCTCCGCCTTGAAAAGCTCTATTCCCTTCCCTTCTCCGTTGTAGAACATTCCAAGAAATTCAACATAATGAAGCCTCATTGCCTGCAGGAATGCCCCGAATGCGTTGAAGCCGAAATTGAATGTGTGCCCTATTATGAAAATCAATATTGCCGGCGCAATGCCGTACGGGAAAACCTGC
>CAYTXD010000160.1:0-3695 GCA_964441305.1 Microcaldota archaeon | reverse complement strand
CGAAACAGTTGTATTCAGGGCAGGCAGCAAGTGGAGGCTTAAGGACATCGACCCTGCCTGGTTCAGGGAGAACTGGCCGGTTAAAAGAAGCGAAGTGATAGGCAGCCTTCCCATGTCGGAAAGGCCGGTTCCGGTTCCGGAGAAGGAAAGAATGCCAGCCCACCCCAAATATATGCCTGGAAAGAAGGACGCCTTCAAATCCTCAGTTCCATTAAGCGGAACCAGAATGTAAAAAAACAGAAACCAAAGGGAAGCTAAACTTCCCCTTTCCCTTCTCCTGACTTGAGCTCAATTCTCGGCGGAACCATCGGGGGTGCAAGGTTCACAGGCCTAACAACCAATGTCCCGTTAGTGCCGCAAGTAAAGTTTATTGTATTCAGCACAAGCTCCGCAAATTTCGGAGGAAGCTTCTTTTTCTCTTCGGACCACTCCTCCTTGATTTCCTTAATCATCTTGGATTCCTCTTTTGCGCGAAGCTCTCCCGCAATTTTAAGAGTGCCGACCCCTTCCTCGTAATTTGCAGTATAAACATAACTTATTGTAACTTCATCCCCTTTGACTTTCAAATCCTCGAGGCTGATATTTATGCTGAGCCCTTTTGGCGCCCCGTCCTTCTCCCTTTTTGCCTCGACTGATGTTATCTTGCTTCCGGTTATCATTCTATTCACCTCTCCAGTTAACTCCTCCTCCATCATTTAAAATACTAACATCAAAACTTCCAGTCCTCCCCCACCCTGAGAACTATTGGCTTGACGCTTCCCAAATCCTTGGTGAATTCATCTATCTCCTGCCTTATATTCTCAAAAGTATTGTAATGCATCGGAATAACATATTTTGGCCTTATCTCTTTCACCGCATTGTGTGCCGAAATCGGGTCCATTGTATACGTTCCCCCTATAGGCAGCATTGCAACATCCGCCTGGTTGCTGCTCATCCCACTGTACTGGTAAGTATCTCCCGCATGATAAATCGACTTCCCGTTTTTCCTCAGTATATATCCGACGGGATATGCGGATTGGGGGTGCACCGCCTTAACAACCTCAATATCCACTCCCTTCACTTCAAACCTGTCCCCAACTCTCACATCAACTTTCAATCTCTCATTCATCTTTAACCTTGCAAGAGAGGGCTTGGGGCCGATAACATTTGCACTGGTCCTGTCCGCAAGCTCCCCCACAATCGGGTCGCAGTGGTCATGATGCTCGTGGGTAATAAGAAAAACATCCGCCTTCTTTATTTTGGAAACATCAACCGGCAGCTTAACCTTTGCCTTCCCGTCGCTTCCGGTATACAGGTCGATGTACACTTTGGTTCCCTCAAAATCAATCTCAAAGCCGGAATGGCCCAAATACCTTATAAGTGCCATGTACCACATAACAAATACTATATTTATATAGCTTATCTTCGCAATCTCCCCTATGAGGAAACTGCTTGCAATATGCTTTATTTTCCTTTTCGCACTCCCTCTCTACTCCGAGTTCCAGCTTCGCTCACTTAAAGTGCAGGTTGATGTGGACGAGGAAGGCAACGCGCATGTTGAGGAAAAGATTGACCTATACCTGACATCCCGCGATTCAGTTGACCTCTATGACAGCGGCCTTTCCTCCAATGATTTGGCAACCTGGAGGGAAAGAATAGGCAAAAGCGACATAAGGCACCATTTCGACAGGGCGGTCGTGCAGATTGAGAACATACGCATAAGGCCGCAGCCAGTTTCAAGATGCACCTCAATAGGTGAGCAGAGAAGCAACTGCCACGCGACGCTCATTTTCGACTATGACGTTCTCCCCTTCACAGTAAACGGCTCAGAAGTGCCTGAAACAGGGCTTTTCTCCAAGGACAACTTCAAGCCAAGAACGACCCGTTTCATACTTAACCGGAACGCGCTATCTTTCGGAGTTAACCAGGAAGGGGACGTAGTGCTTAGCAAGGACACCGAGCTGGCAATAACAATACCCCAGGAAGCTGAAAACATCTACATACAGCCCCTCCCCCAGAACCTGGAAGAGGATGTTGACAGCATTCCCGACTCCATGAGGACTTTCACATGGGGCGGCATAATCCTCCCGAAATTCGAATTCACCTATGAGATCGAGCGCAGCCTTGAATCCGAAGTTCTTGAATTTTTCGACAACTTCGCCGAATCCGCCGCATCCCTTTTCAGCACCACTGAAGGCCTGGTTGTCCTTTTGCTTATTGGCATATTCGTTGCATCATTTGTTTACCTCAATGTGGTAATGAACAGAAAGTGATTTCCAATGCACCAGTATGAAAAGAAAGTACTAAAGGCAATGCTCATGCACTCTTCAGTGCCAACATTAGCGGAGCATACCTGCCTCCCTCCGGATGCGGTAACCCGCGCGCTTTACTGGCTTGAGGAAAAGAAACTGGTTGAGATTGATGAAAAAAAAGAAATTTCCTACGCTCCCACAGACGAGTGCATAACCTACATCAAGCATGGCTTTCCCGAATACAAGGTTGCAAAAAAGGCGGAAAGCGGTGCAGCCCTCCAGGACCTTTCGGAAGCAGACAAGAAAATAGGCCTTTCCTGGGCAATAAAAAACGGATGGGTGAAAGTTGAAAATGGAAACCTTGTTTTACTTGAAGAGGGAAAAAAGGCGGCTGAAAGGGACATGCTTGCAGAGAGCAGCAGGCCGCTGCTTGAAGGGGGAAAGCCGGACGAAAAAACAATTGAAACACTCAAGAAAAGAAACCTTGTAGAGGAGAAGGAGAAAAAGAAGCTCTCCCCCTCGCTTACAAAAGAGGGCGCAAGGCAGGCAGAAAAAGTCGAAGTTAAAGATGAAGTAAATCAGCTCACAAAAGACATGATTGTTTCCGGCAAATGGAAAGAGGCAGACATCCGCCCCTATGACATTAAGGCGCCAGGGGAGGACTTATACCCCGGAAAAAGGCACCTGCTTATGCGCATGGCCGAGAAAGTGAAGAGGATATTTGCGGAAATGGGATTTGAGGAAATGGAAGGGCCGATAATAGAAAGCTCTTTCTGGACATTCGATGCCCTTTTCCAGCCCCAGGACCACCCCGCCCGCGAGCTTGCGGATACATTCTACATGAAAGAAAAATCCAAGCTCCCGCCAAAAACACTGGTAAAGAAAGTGAAAAAGGCGCATGAGGAAGGGTGGGGCTACAATTGGGATGAGGAGGAGGCGGGAAAAACAGTACTCAGAACGCACACAACCGCAGTTTCAGCACGAGCACTTTCAGAGCTTGACCCGAAAACCCCGAAGAAATTCTTTTGCGTCGGCAGGGTTTACAGGAACGAGAGCATTGACTTCAAGCACCTGGCAGAATTCTACCAGGTTGAGGGAATTGTTGCATGGGAGAACGCGACATTCCGAGACCTGCTCGGGCTTTTGAAGGAATTCTACAAACGGCTCGGCTTTGAGAAAATACGCTTCCGGCCAAGCTACTTCCCATACACCGAACCCTCTCTGGAAGTGGAAGTTTACTTTGAGGAAAAGAAGGAATGGATGGAGCTCGGCGGGGCGGGAATACTCCGGCCGGAAGTGACCGTTCCTTTGTGCGGCCGCTACCCTGTCCTTGCTTGGGGCCTCTCATTGGAAAGGCCATTAATGCTCATGAAAAACATAAATGACATACGCACATTCTACAGGAACGACATAGACTGGCTGCGAAATGCATCACTTGAGGATTGAAATGAAAATAAAACTCAC
>CAYTXD010000159.1:0-3716 GCA_964441305.1 Microcaldota archaeon | reverse complement strand
GCTGGCGCTCAGTCGTCATTCTCCGCCGAAAGAAATTTTGGGCTTGGGAAACCCGCTGAAAAAATGCGGAAATGAGGTGTCCTTTTCAGTCGGAAATGTTCTTTTTGTTGATTGCCTTACTTAAAATTAGAAAAATTCGACAATTTCCTGAGTAGCAATTTCACTCAGGCTAACGAAAACGCATCAGACCGTCCGTCTATCGTCATTGCCCGTCGATCCACTCAGCGGCTGCAACATAAAATGCAAAAATTCCGCTGGAAGGCTTATCGGGCTCCGAGATCACCTTAGTCATCATCTGCGGTAAAATAGGCGCGTTTTTGCTATTTATAGCTTGCCCTTCTCCTCTGAGCTTCCTCGCGTTTCGAGGTAGATGCTTTATTAACTTATCGCTAGAATATATTTTTATTCGAAGGAAGGTGATTTGAATGGGAAAAAGAATCGGCAAAGAGAAGATCAATAGGGAGAAGGGCTACCTCTATTATGTGGGCAAGGACGGATACGTCTGGGCTTCACCCATGAAGAGCAACAAGAGGGGCAAAAAGAAAAAGGTCGGCAGCGAGAAAATCGAGAGAAAGAAGGGCCACATGTACTACGTGGACTCTGCAGGATTTGTTGCTGAAGCAAAAATGAAGAACGCATAAGTGCCTTCGGGCACTTTGCTTACTTCACAACTTTCTTTTTTTCTTTATTTTTCCTAAAGTTTATTTGGGTTAATGCCTAACCCCTGTATCGGGCATGTTAATTTTGGCTTTATCCCCAGTTCCTTTGCTTTTTCAATAAGATTTTTGCTCTCCGAGCCGGGCGGCAGGGTTACTGATTGAAGTCCTGCACCCAAAACTTCATTTAGCAGAGCGATGCCAATTTCGGGGGGCACATAAAAGATGATTTCGTCCGGCTTCTCAGGAATTTCCTTTAGTGAGTTATATGCTTTCATCCCTTCCACTTCTTCCTCATGCAAATTAACTGGAAAAACCTTATAGCCCTTTTTTGAAAAGGCCCGAACTGCCTTATTCCCGAACTTGCCCCTGTCCCCCGAAGCGCCCACGATAGCTATCCCTGACATCAAATTCCCCCATTTCCTTTAGAAACAATTCCATATACTCATGCTTTCTTTCTGCAATTTTCCTGCCTTCATCTGTTTTCATTTTATCCTTAAGCTTTAGAAGCTTTTCATCAAAATGCTCCACTGCCTCCTTCATTCCCGTTCCGTGCTTTCCAGTCCAGAGAAAGCATCTCGCAATGCCCCGTGCGCCCATTGCATCCAATCTGTCCGCATCCTGCATAATTTTTTCTTCAGTGGTTTTTGGCTCAACATCCTTTGAAAAGCGGTGGTTTCTTATGCAGTCCCTAACATGCCCTATTTTCTCTTGGGGAAAGCCGATGCCGGATAGAATTTTGCATGCAAGGGCAGCCCCGGAAATCTCATGCCCTTCCCTGCCTTCAGAATAAGTGATGTCATGAAGAAACGATGATGCAAAAAGAACATCAAAGTCTCCTCCCTCTTTTTCGGCAATTTTTCTTGAATAATGCCAAACCCTTTCGGCATGGCAGTAAGAATGAGTGGAATCAGTAAGCATTTGCTTTGCAGCCTCTTGTATCTTTTCTTTCCAGGACAAAAATTTCACCAGTATTGATGATTTGCAGTATTCAGCAGTTTAGTAAATGCGCCCCTGCCCTTTTCATTGTCATAGAGTTTTCGCATTTCTTTCCATCTGCCGTTGAGGAAAAGTTCAATCGCCTTCTGGTCCCCTATTGTTTTTGCAATCTTTTCTGCTATTTGTGCATAATTGCTCCCTTCGTAAGCGTAAGGCTCATTTCTTCCCAATACTTCCCTTGTAACGAGCACTGCAAAATACTCAGGAAACCCCTCATCCAGAGCTTTTGGAAATCCAAGCTGCAGTGCGCCTCTCTTCTCATCTGCAAGCATGTGCATTATCTCATGCACCATGGTTTTGTAATTTATGGCATTGCCCATTGATGCATATTTCTTGAATATCTCAATCCTGTTTATCCACATGGGCCTGTAGTACATCATTGTCGCCCCGTCTTTAGGGTTCTTCATTTTTGTGACTACTTTTTTATTCAGGGAAGTGTTTTTCAAGTTGATGCCAAATCTTTCTCCCAGATATTCAATTATACTATTTCCCTTTTCAGTCGAATCCTGTATCAAAACATCCTTGACTATCATTTCGAGCTTTGAGTATTGGTCCTTTTTCAGGTATTGCTTCCACAAGCTCAGCTGGCCTCCTGGCGAGTAATCGCTGTCGGCATTCAATGTTTCCTTTAGGCATTTTTGCAAAAGTTCCATATATTCCTTTTTTGGGTTTTTTGTTTTTCCTATGTACATCCCAAGAAAAGTTACTGCAAGCCCCAGTTCCGTTGGCCCGTGCTTCTCAAGCGCCTTTTTCACAAGGCCTATTGCGCCGCTGTTGTATTTTTCATCTATAAAGATAAGGCATGCAGAGTTAATTACTTCTGTTGATTCGTCATTTCTCAATGCATCAAAAGCATAGTCTATTTTTCCGGAAATCAGGAAAAGGCTTCTCATGCATCTTGCCTTGTTCATCCCTTCCAATTTTTCATATTTGTCTTCAAGCGCACCAATCGCATCCTTTTTCCTTTCATTTGAAAGAGGAATTTCAGAAAGCGCCCAAATGGCCCTTCCAACTACCTTTTCTTCTTTGCTGTCCAGCAATTTAACCAGTGAATCAAAAAGTTTCTGTGGGTCTTTGCTGTTCAAAATTTTCACTTTTGCTGAAATGTCATCAATGTTTAAATTTTCCAA
Source organism: Microcaldota archaeon (assembly GCA_964441305.1). Lineage (GTDB taxonomy): Archaea > Micrarchaeota > Micrarchaeia > Anstonellales > CAYTXD01 > CAYTXD01. The sequence continues at coordinate 931 of CAYTXD010000159.1, read as the reverse complement.
AAAAAGCCTTTCCAGCTGTTCCGGCCCAATTTTGAGCTTTATGGTTGCGAATGCCATGAAAAGATATACATTTCAATATTTATAAGCTTAAAGCAGCTCCGAAAGCATTTTCCCGGGGCTTTCTGATTTAAGGAGGGAAGTTCCGATAAGGGCTGCATCCGCTCCGCAGCCCAAAACCTGCTCCACATCCTTTCGCGACTGAATTCCGCTTTCGCTTATCACTACCCTGTCGCTTCCCACTTCTGCAAGTATTTTGCATGTGTTGCGTATATCAACATCAAAATTCTCAAGGTTCCGGTTGTTTATGCCAATGATGTCTGCCTCGGTTTTCTTTGCGCGCAAGAACTCTTCAGTGGAATGCACCTCGAGAAGGGCTTCAATATCGTTTTCATGCGCCTTGTCAATCAGCTCTGCAGGGTCCTTTCCAGCCATATCCAAAAGCTTCAGTATGAGCAAAACCGCATCCCCGCTGCCAATCTGCCTCTCGTCTATAACAAAATCCTTCATCAGCACTGGCACTTCCCATTCCCTCTGCAAAAGCTTCAAGTTGCCCTTGAACTGGGTTGGCTCTGTCAGAACCGAGAGGGCAGTTGCGCCATGCTCAACATATTCTTTTCCGATATTTGCCATGTCCGCGTTGCTTATCGCACCTTTGGAAGGGGAAGCAGGCTTAAGCTCTGCTATTATTGGCGTTTTTTTCTCATGCTTTGCATTCTCTATTGCCTCAACCAGGGATTTTCTCTCGCGCTCATTGTGCTTATAGTAGCCGGACTCAATTGTCCTTCTCACTTCTGGCAGTATTTTTTCCAAGTAATTCATATTACCACTAAATCTTGCTGCTGAATTCAGCAAGCAGCTCAAGCTTTTCCTTTGCCTCCTCCGCACTCTTCAGGCAGGGCCGTCAAGTACGTCAACTCCGCCTCAGCGTGCC
>CAYTXD010000158.1:0-3773 GCA_964441305.1 Microcaldota archaeon | reverse complement strand
GGGAGCTTGAAGAGGTGGAACTCAAATATGAGGAGTTCGAGGCAATACGGCTCAAATACCATGATGGAAAGCCCCAAACGGAAGTTGCAAAGAAAATGGGGGTTTCCCAGCCGACCCTTCACCGAGTCCTTTCAAGCGCGAAAAAGAAAATCGCGGAAGCGCTGGTTGAGGGAAAGGCAATCAAGATACACGGTGGCACTTACAAAGTAAAAAACAAAAAAAAGAGGTGAATGAAATGCCAGGAGGAGACGGAACAGGGCCTGCGGGCCAGGGAGCAAGAACCGGAAGGGGCTTTGGCTACTGTGCAGGCTATAATGCGCCCGGATACGTTTCGGGAAGAGGATGCGGCAGAGGAATCGGCTTCGGAAGAGGCCCTGGAAGAGGCTTCGGAAGAGGCTTCGGAAGAGGATTTGGCAGGAGGTTTGCACCGCCATACTCCCCTGCACCCCAACAAGTTTCTCAGCCGACAAAAGAGCAGGAAGTTGCAGACCTTAAAGCATATTCTCAGGAACTGAACTCCGAGCTTGAAACCATAAAGAAAAAGCTGAAAGAGCTTGAGGGAAAGTGATAGTATGAAAATATTGACATCAACATCAAAAGGAGGGCTGGACGACTCGATTTCTCCTGTTTTCGGAAGATGCCCCACATTCACAATTGTGGAAGGGGAACCTGAAAGCAGCGAAATCAAGAATTCAGAAGTAATACCGAACCCAGGATTCCAGGCAGGGGGCGGCGCGGGGATTGCCGCTGCCCAGAGCGCAATAGAAACCGGGGCAAAGGCAGTGATTACCGGAAACTGCGGCCCTAACGCAATGATGGTTCTCCAGCGAGCCGGAATCGAAATCTACACTGCTTCAGGCAGTGTTGAGAAAGCTGTAAAAGACCTTTTATCCGGAAACCTGACCCCACTAAAAACCCATTCGGTCCAGGGCCACTTTGGCATGGGCGGCGGAATGGGAAGAGGCCCCGGAAGAGGCAGGGGGCCAGGGGGAGGCAGAGGAGGAGGAAGGGGTGGCCAGGTATGAGGATAGCCGCAACTTCAGAGGGGAACACCCCTGAAAGCCAACTTGCCGAGCATTTTGGCAGGTGCCCCTTTTTCATAGTTTTTGAAACAGACGGAAAGCAAATTACCTCCCAAAAAACAGTGGAAAACCCCTACTTCAACAACCACGTGCCGGGAGCAGTACCCAAATTCATCAAGTCACTTGACGCCGATTTGGTGCTAACTGGCGGGATAGGCCCCATGGCAATAGAGGCGTTCAAGTCCATGTCTATAGAAGTGATTTACGGAATTGAAGGCACATGCAGGAAAGCGGCTGAGGACTACCTTTCGGGAAAACTAAAAGGGGATGAAAACCCATGCACACATTAAGGGAGTAAAATGATTGAAATAAATGGTTTGGAATTCAGCTACTCGTTGGGGGAAAGTAAAGCTCTAGATGGCTTGAGCATCTCCATCTCCCCAGGCAAAACGGCCATAATCGGGCCCAACGGAAGCGGGAAGACCACGCTCCTAAACTGTATTTCCGGAACCCTCTCCCCCTACTCCGGAGAAATTTTTATAGACGGAGAGGAGATAAGGGGGGAAAATGCAAAGCACGCTCTGGAAAAAATAATGCTCATCCCCCAGGACATTGACAAATTTCTCATAAAATCCACTGTTGAGGGGGAGATAGTTTTCTCGCTGATGGGCACCGGGGAAAACCACAGGGTGATAGAGGAAAAGGTGGAGAAGAGCATTGGGGAAATGGGCCTAACCGGGCTTAAGGGGAAAGTTTCCCACCGGCTCAGCACAGGGGAAAGAAAAAAGGTTGCAATGGCAGTTGCCCTTGCGGTAAAGCCCAAATACCTCCTTGTAGATGAGCCAACCGCCAACCTTGACGAGAGGAACTCAAAGCTCCTTATCTCACTTTTGGGGAAGCTTGCAGAGGAGGGAATATCTGTAATATTAACTACCAACAACCTTGCAGTGGCTTCTGATTGGGGGGCTGAAACGTTCGTTATGAATGAAGGTAAAATTATTGAAAAGGGAGGAAGCGAGCTGGCAAAAGATGCCGAGCTTTTGAAGAAGGCGAATCTTTCATGAAATCCGAAAAATATGAGCAATGGTTTTCAACCCCATTCGGGAAATATGCAGACAGGCTTGAAAAAAAGCTGGTTTTTGAAATGCTCGGAAACATCTTCGGAAAAAAGATTCTCGATGTTGGCTGCGGCACAGGCAACTATTCGCTTGAGCTCGCAAGCTCGGGAGCGGAAGTTTACGGGATTGACAGTTCGGAAGAAATGCTGGAGGCCGCAAGAAAAATGGCAAATGAGAGCAAAGAACATATCACTCTCCAAAACGCAAAAGCGGAATCACTCCCCTTCGAAAAAAACGAATTCGACATAATAGTTTGCATAACTGCCTGCGAATTCACCAACCTGAAAAGCACATCAAAGGAAATGCTCCGAGTTCTGAAGCCGGATGGAAAATTGGTTCTTGGAATACTGAACAAATTCAGCCTGTATGCTCTCCAAAAGTCAATTTCATCCAAGCTGAAAAAATCATCATCCTTTTCAGGGGCGAATTTTCTCACCCCCTGGGAAATAAAGAAATTTTTCAAAGGAGAGATGAAATGGGAATCAACTCTTTATGCGCAGGACTGGTTTCCTGCATTTCTGCTTAATGCATTCAAGCCGCTCGAAGGGCCTCTATCGATTATTCTCAAGCCGTTCGGCGCTTTCATTGCGATTGAAATCAAGCCAAAAATGGAGGACTGAAAATGAAGATAGGAATTACAGGAGGAAAAGGAGGAACAGGAAAAACCGCGTTTGCGATAAACCTTGCAGTTGCAATATCAAAGCTCGGGGGAAAAGCCGCCCTTGTCGATTGCGACCCTGATTCCCCAAGCTGCCATTTTCTGCTTGGGGCGGAGCTTGGGGAAAGCGAAGAGGTCTTTTCATACCTCCCCAAAATTGACGCTGAAAAGTGCACTTCATGCGGAAAGTGCGTTGGGGCATGCGAATCAAATGCGTTATTCCAGATTCCCGGGGAGCCGCCCCAGCTGATGGAAAAGATGTGCACTGGCTGTGCCACATGCGAGGTTATCTGCCCGGCAGATGCAATAACTGAGGAAAAGAAAGTAATAGGATGGACTTATGAGGTGGAGAAGTATGGGGTGCGGCTCTTCTCCAGCGAGCTCAAGCCCTCCGAACCCCTTTCCGAAAAACTCGTCCATGCAGTAAAGGACAGGGCGTTTGGCAAAAAAGAAAATTTTATTTACATTATTGACACTGCCGCAGGGGCGCACTGCAACGTGGTTCAGGCATTGAACGGATGCGATTTCGCGTTTGCCGTTACGGAGCCGACCCTTTTCGGAGAGCATGACTTGGGAATGATATCCCATGTTTTGGATACATTGGATATTCAATTCGAAACAATATTGAACAGAAGCGACATTTCGGAATCAAAAATCAACTCAAAATACCCAATACCCTACGACAGGGATTTCCTGGACTGCTATGTTGAAGGCACTCCCATAGTTGAAAAGATTCCGGAGCACCGAATTTCAAAAGTATTTTTTGAAATAGCCAGGAGGTATGTGAAATGAGAATCGCAATTGCAAGCGGAAAAGGCGGCACTGGAAAGAGTTCGGTAACTTCCTCGCTCGCCAACGCAATATCCAAAAAAAGCAAGATAGTCCTGGTTGATGCGGACTCGGACTGCCCCAACCAGCACTTTCTTTTCAATGGAGAAAAGATAAAGGAGGAGCCGATTTCGGTTTCGAAAACCG
>CAYTXD010000157.1:0-3818 GCA_964441305.1 Microcaldota archaeon | reverse complement strand
GACCAGTATTTTCAATGCGAATTCAAACATCTGGGGCCCGAATATTGCAACCATCCCCTTTTCCACGGGAACGGAATAGTTCTTCTTGAGCACGAATGCAGTTGAGAAATACCCGCTTCTTGCGGGAGTAAAATCGGAAGCGAGCATGCCCGCAAAATGGGACCTGAGGCAGTTGATGAACGGCGTTTCGGAACCTGCATGCGCAAGAATAATCTGTATCCTGTATGCCATTGCAATGTAAATGAGGAATATGAATGCAATGGAAAGCGCAAAGTATGGAATATTTATTCCTGCTATCGCCCTTGCTACATCCCCAACTCCAGCGAAATAGAGAAGCAGGGAGATGAGAAAAAGGGATATGGCAATCTTTGCAATGAAAAATGCGTTTTCTTTTTTGATTGCCATGTAATCACAAAAGGGCCACGACCGAGACTCGAATTCCCGAACCCTTTTTCACATATTAACCAAGAGAAATAGGGTTTCTCGGGCTAAGAGATGACTGCGAAAGAGTGCGGGTTCTTTCTTTTTCCGCACCGTGCGCTTTTTCTTTCTTTCAAGAAAGAAAAAGGGCCGCCACAGTCTCCCGTGCTACCTTTACACCATCGTGGCCATTGGGATAATTAGTAGGGTAGAAAGTTTATAATTGTTTAATTAAGCTGGAGATGCCAGGAAGAAAGCGCGGGGCGCGGCTAATTGCGCCCTACTCTTTTTTGTAAAATGTCACTCCAAGCACTGCAAGGGCAACAAGCGCTGGAACGCAGCAGCAGCTTCTCAGCGGGTTGAAATCCGGCTCGCCGAACATGTTGAGTGCGGAATCACCGTCCGTCTCCTCCTGCTGTACACAGGTGTTCTGCACACAGATTTCGCCTTCCCCGCAGGGAGGGTTTTCGAACTCACATCCTTCTCTTTTCACGCAGACGTTGTTTTCGCAAACCTCGTCCCAACTGCACTCCGGCTTTCCGTAAAGGCAGCCGGTCTTTTCCACGCAAACATTGTTTATGCATTCCTCATCAGAAGCGCATGAAGGGTTTTCATATTCGCATCCGGTCTTGAGAACGCACACATTGTCAATGCATTCATGGTCCTCATCGCAGGAGGGGTTGTCGTATTCACACCCAACAAGCTGAATGCATCTTTCCTCGTCTCTCTCATATCCCACAGGGCAGCCGCAAACGGACGCCTTGTCCACAAGCCCGCCATCCTCGCAGTATTTTGGCTTGCTGTCGGAACATTCCCCAAGTTCCGTTCCGTCACTGCATTCTGCTGAGACGCACACTCCATCAACGATGGTTTCGCCCTCGGGGCATATGCAGTCGGAATCACCCCTTTCGTAGAAGAATTTGAAAAGCGTGTCATCCTCCTTGAGCTCCGGGCTTGAAAACGAGCCTGCGCAGACCATTCCCGGGTTATCCTCCGAGCAGTGGTTGTAATAAGTGCCGTCGGAGCATTGGGCCGCAAATACTGCAGCAGCTAATGAAAATACAAGCGCAAACAGCATCATTTTCTTCATATCATCCCTCTTTCCTATAGGCCGCCGGACCGCTAATAAGGAAATAATTGCTTAGGAGGTATAAAAGCTTTCGCCTTGTTTTGGCTATTTATTTTTTGTGGATTTGCCTGTTTTTGCGGCCTTGGAGGAATTTTGCATTCCCTTCTTTTTTGCATTGTAGCTCTTTGTGCTCGCCCAGTTTTTCTTTGTCTCGCATTTCGGGTCAAGGCACATCGTGAATGTTGCCCTTCCTTTTCTTAGGACCTTGACTATTGGTGTTCCGCACTTTTCGCATGTTTTTCCGACTGGCTCTATCCCCGCTTTTGCGGGCAATGGGTAGGTGTTGTCGCATTTCGGGTAGTTGGAGCATCCCACGAACTGCTTGCCCCATCTTGACTGTATTATTTTCAGGTTTCCATCCTTGCATTTGTTGCAGTCCCCTATTGAGCTCTGTATGTTCTCAACTCCTCGCAGTGCGGATGCGAGCATGGAGCCAGCCTGCCTTTCCTTTTCCTTGAAATCGGAAAGTATTTGCTTTAGTATTTTCTTGCCTTCTTCCAAAACCTTTTCCTCTTCCACTTTTCCCGCCCTTATCCCCTCCATCTCCTCCTCTATTTTTCTGGTCAGCTCTGCATCCAGTATTTGGGGGGAGTTCTTCTCAAGTGTGCGAAGAACGGACATCCCGAAAGGGGTTACAGTTATGCTTTTTCCCTCAAGGTAGCCGCGCTTGAAAAGGGTTTCAACAATAGTTGAGCGGGTTGCCTTTGTCCCGAGCGAGTATTTCTCCAGTGTGGAGATGAGGGAGGCGGGAGTGTATCTTTTGGGGGGCTTTGTTTCCTTTTCCTCCAATTTTATCTGCTTTAATTTCACATCCTCATTTTCCTCAAATGGGGGAAGCAGGTTTACGGAAATGTTGGTGTATTTGCCGTAATATTCAGTCCACCCTTTCTCAACAATCGTAGTGCCTGAAGCAAGATACTTTTCGGTGTTGCTCATCAGCTCGACTTTCTGGCTCTCGAGTTTTGCCTTTGGTGCGAATACCGCAAGGAACCTCCTTGCAATCAAATCGTAAATTTTCATTTCCCTGCTTCCGAGGGTTGAGAATATTCCGGTAGGGTGGATGGCAGGGTGCGCGGGGTCGCTTTTCTTTCCCTGGAAAGGGGCGAACCTTTTTTCCGAAATCAGCTTTTCGGCAAGAGGGCCGTATTCATTGTGCTTTTTGAAGCTGTTGAGTATTTTAGGGAGATTCAGTTTGGGGGGGAGTTTTTGCGATGAGGTTCGGGGGTATGAGATTAGGGAGTTTTCGTATAAAGTTTGTGCGATTTTCAATGTCTGTGCAGGAGGTATCTTGAAAACCCGGTATGCCTCAACTTGGAGGGATGTGAGGTCGAAAGGAGGATTCGGATCCATCATATAAGGTTTTTTTGTGACTTTGGAAATTTTGCTATCTTCCGCGGAATTTTCAAGCGCTTTCTGCGCCTCCTCCTTTTTCGTGAACCTTTTCTTGTGGTGCTCGAACTTCGCCTTTTTGCACAAGCCGTAAAGAATCCAGTAGGACTCGGGCTTGAATTCCGAGATTTTTCTCTCCCTCTCCCCGAGTATTTTCAAACTGGGGCCCTGCACCCTTCCGATGCTCATTACCTTTCTAATTCCGCTTGTTGACAGCGCATACATTAATGCCCGGGAGAGGTTTATTCCGTAAAACCAGTCCAGCATGTGGCGCGCCTCGCCGGCAAGGGCGTTGTTGAGGTCAAGAGGGCCCGCATTTTTATATGCATCAAGAAGCTCGTCCTGGGTGACTGTTGAAAATTTCATCCTCTTTCCGGTTTTCTTGCCTGCGGCAAACCTTATCGCATTGTAGCCAATCAAGGAACCCTCTATGTCGTAGTCGCATGCAGATATGCATTCATCCGCCTTCCCCCCCAAATCAGAGAGGGTTTTCAGGTATGCCTTTGTGAAAGCTGATGATTTGTTTACTTTGTGGGAGGGGACCCACTCTATATCAAATACGGGGTAGCCGCGGGATTTGGTTTTCTGCTGGAGGGAATAGATATGCCCCACTGCGGGGGCAACCGCTATTTCCATTCCCCCGTGCTCAAACTCGTAATACTTAACTGAGTGTAGGTTTTTGGTTTTCACATTCCCATCCGCCAGCGCCTCTGCTATCTTTTGCGCAACGCTGGGCTTTTCGCAAACAATAAGCTGCATGAGTATATTATTATCGCGCGCAGGCGCGCGCGTGCGCGTTCGGAAGAATGGAAAAGGGGGCGGAAAAAGTTTATTAATTAGTTAGTTTTGGAGCAAAAAGCAACCACTATAAAGGAGCAAT
>CAYTXD010000156.1:0-3819 GCA_964441305.1 Microcaldota archaeon | reverse complement strand
TCCTTTACCCCAAGGTGAGTCGAAGGATATTTCACCCTCCTTTGCCTTTTTCCAGAGCGCAAAGTCTGCAGGGCTTTTCTTTTCCTCACCAACCTCTATTCTTGCGCCTGCTTTCAGCTCGTCAGGGGACTGGCCGGAAAGCTTTCCATACTCCTTGAATTTTGAAACTTCATAATAGACGTCACCATTTGCCTCGTAGGCATAGCCATTTTCAATCAGCTTTTCAATCATGGAAATGATTTCCGGAATGTGTTCGCTGACTTTTGGGTATTTTGAAGCAGGAGTTATCCCAAGGGAGCCCATATCCTCCATTGCCTTCTTTGAAAATTCATCAGAAAGCTCAAGCGGGTCCCTGCCAATCTCGTTTGCGCGCTTGATTATCTTGTCATCTATGTCTGTAACATTTTGTATGTACTCTACATCATATCCTTTGTGCACAAGCCAGCGAAGCAGGATGTCAAATGCAACATAAGTCCTTGCATGCCCCAAATGGAACCAATCGTAGGGCGTGACTCCACATATGTACATGCCTACCTTCTTTCCCTTAATAGGCTCGAATGCCTCTTCTTTTTTCGAAATTGAATTGTATACTTCTATTGCCATAATAACACCAAAAATTAAGCCAGGCGAGGGAGTCGAACCCCCCTATCCCGCTTGCTGCAAATCCCTTTCTTTTGAACGCCTGTGTTCATTCTTTTGGCGTCCCTTTCTTTTGGGATAAAAACCTTTTCTTTGAAAAGAAAAGGGTTTTACTGCAGGCGGGCACATAGCCGCTCTGTCAGCCTGGCTTTTCTTAATTTTCAAAAATGCTCTTTTGTTTTTCAAAATCCCACTTTATTACCAATGCAATTATTATAAAACATATTGTGCGGCAGTCAACTGCTGGAATTGATGCATTTTTCCTCCTGCTCAAGGAATCCCAAAAGCAGGTTACCAAGCGTGTTGTTGTATACCAGAAATGAGTCATGCCCATAAGGCAGATCTAGGTTTTTGTATATTGCGGGAACACCTGCTTCTGCAAGCGCCTTAAATACATCTTCAACGTGCTTTGGAGTATAGAGCCAGTCAGATGAAAATGAAATCAGGAGGAATTTTGACTTGCATTTTGCAAAAGCATCGCTGAGTTTTTTCTTTCCGCCTTCCGTCAAGTCGAAATTGTCAATTGCGTCTGTTAAGTAAAGATAGCTGTTTGCATCAAACCTGCGCACAAACCTCTTTCCCTTATAGTCAAGGTAGCTTTGCACTTCGTATTCTGCGCCAAACTGGCTTCTTTGCTTTTTTCTTTTTGTCCTCTTCCTTCCAAACTTCCTGTCAAACGCCTCTGCACTCAAGTATGTTATGTGCCCCAGCTGGCGGGCAATTGACAGCCCTGATTTTGGCTGCTTCTTTCCATATTTTCCTTCGTTCCACTCCGGGTCGCTTGTTATTATGCTCCTTCCAATATCATTGAATGCAAGCGCGAATGGATGCTGTTTTGCTCCGCACGCAATAGGTATTGCGCAGTGCACTGAATCAGGATAGTCGATTGCCCATTGCAGTGCCTGCATCCCTCCCATGCTTCCACCTGTTACGCAAAACAGCTTGCGTATTTCAAGATGCTCAATGAGCTTTTTTTGCGCGCAAACCATGTCCTTTATTGTTATCCTTGGGAATTCTGTTCCGTACTGCTCGCCTTTACCATGCACTTTTGATGACGGGCCTGTTGTTCCCTTGCAGCCCCCAAGCACATTTGAGCATATGAAAAAGTACTTTCTTGTATCAAATGTCTTTCCCGGGCCGATTGCAACATCATACCATCCCTTCTTCTTATCTGTCTTTCGATGCTTTCCAGCAGCATGGGCATCACCACTGAGTGCATGGCATATCAGTATTGCATTTGACTTGTTGCGGTTCAGCTTGCCGTATGTTTCATATGCTATTTTAACATTCTGCAGCTTTTTTCCAGATTCAAGCTTTAGCTCGCCAAGCTTGAAGGATTTTGCCTTTACAATGCCTACTGAATTGCTTTTCCTTGCCATTTAAACTGCCTCCTTTAGCGCCTGTTCGATGTCTTCTATTATATCGCCCGAATACTCTAGCCCGATTGAAAGCCTTACAAGCTCAGGCTTTATTCCGCCTGCCTCAAGCTGCTTTTCATTCTGCTGGCTGTGTGTTGTGCTTGCGGGATGGATTGCAAGTGATTTTGCATCCCCTACATTTGCAACATGGGAAAAGAGCTTTAGCGAGTTGATGAATTTTTCCCCTGCGGCCCTTCCACCTTTTGTACCAAAAACAACCATTCCCCCATAGCCGTTCCTAAGGTATTTCTTTGCATTTGCATGCGTTGGGTGAGTGTCTAGCCCAGGGTAGCGCACCCAGTCAACTGCATCATGAGAAGAGAGGTATTCTGCAACTTTTGCTGCGTTTTTGGAATGCTTTTCCATCCTAAGCACAAGTGTCTCCAGCCCCTGCAAAAATATCCATGAGTTGTCCGGCGAGATGCACCCCCCAAGGTTTCTAAGGGGAACGAGCCTCATGCGGAGTATGTATGGAGGTATCCCGGTATGGCTTGTATCGTGGGCAAACCGGAGGCCATGATAGCTTTCATCCGGCTCTGTCAGGAGAGGGTGCTTTTTTGACTCCTTCCAGTCGAACTTTCCTGAATCCGCCACTGCGCCGCCAATTGCAGTTCCATGCCCTCCAATCCACTTTGTAAGTGAATGTGCAACAATGTCTGCTCCATGCTTTATGGGCTGGAGCAACGCAGGAGGAGTAAATGTGCTGTCAATTATGTATGGCACCCCATTATCGTGCGCAATTTCTGCTATTGCCTCAAAATCCGGAACATTGAGTGCAGGGTTGCCTATTGTTTCGGAATATAATGCCTTTGCTTTTTCATTTAATGCTTTTTTGTAATTGTCAGGGTCTGTTGGGTCGACAAAGTTTGCTTTTATTCCAAAATCTGGAAGTATGTTGTTGAACTGCGTAAATGTCCCGCCGTAAAGGTCGTTTGCAGAAACAAACTCATCCCCGTTTCTTGCAAGGTTTGCTATGCTGTAGAATATTGCAGTGGTTCCGGAAGACAGTGCAAGCGCGCCAGCCCCTCCCTCAAGTGATGCGAGCCTTTTTTCAAGCGCATCTGTTGTCGGATTTTCAAGCCTTGTATAGATGTTTCCAAGCTCTTTTAGGGTAAACATGCCTGATGCATGCCCCGTATCCCTGAACTGGTAGCTGGTAGTCCTGTAAACCGGGACTGCAAGCGAAGATGTGGCAGAATCCGGCACATAGCCTGCATGAATCGCATTTGTCTCGATTTTTCTTTTGTCTGTCAAATTCATCAACTCCGTTTAGCATATATGAAAAGCAAGCAGAGTTACTTTCCATTTTTCTCTTTATATATTCATTTGAGAGAATTATTCATATTTGAATAATTACAAAACATTGCGTTTTGCCCTCTCAGAGTGGATGCTTTTTTTGCCCACTTGCGCGCTTTTTTGTTTATGGATATTCTTGCCCAGTATTGCAAGCTTTGCAGACTCATGCTCCCTGTGCCTTGATGCAAGAAAACGCGCAACATGCCGGTCAAAGTTGTGCCTGCTGTTATCCCCTCCATCTTTTGCATAGCCTGGAAAGCTTACTGGCTGGCGGTCTATTATGCCAAGTGGACCGTCAACATTTGCGTCATTTACTCGGAAGTTTTCATACTCTATCCTCCCATCTGCATTGTCAAGGAGCAAATCAAGCCCGAGTATATTTGTGCCAAGGGCGGTTGCTGCAGCTATTGCCGCATCCTGGAACCCGTTCCCGAGAGCTTCAAGCAGGCCTGCACCTTTGTTTTGT
>CAYTXD010000155.1:0-3840 GCA_964441305.1 Microcaldota archaeon | reverse complement strand
AGAGTATGTAACCTTCCCAAATTTAGGCAGAAGCGCACCCATGTATCTGTAAAGGGTTCTTGCTCTCGAGTTGGTTGCAGCATTATATCTCTGATATCCGTTTCTCGGGTTAAAGAGGTACGCCTGGTTCAAGTCCTCAAGTTTTATTTCCGTTTCAATTTCCCTTCTTGGGTAGCAGTCTGTTCCCGGCCCTTTTGCTTTTAGCCCGACCGTTTTTCCCGCAACCAAATCTTCAATCACATGCCCCCCTCCGTAAGAAAGCCCAAGCTTTCTTGAGCTCTGGGTTGCACCCAAATATGTATCTACTGCGGCAATTCCATTATATCCCTGCACATCATTAAGGTAAATCTCCCCCCCTCCAAATTTAATTGGCGGGTCGGAGTGCCCGAAGTTCAAAATCGCGCCGGAAGAGCACATCATTCCAAACGTTCCGGTAGTAACTACATCTATTTCCTCAGCCGCCTTTTTTGCGCCCTTTTCCGCAACTATTTCCGGCATCTCCTCAGCAGTCACGACAACTGCCTCTCCTTTACGGATTTTTTCGTTTATCTCTTCAATCGTTTTAGCCAAGAAATACACCCCTGAAATATGATTCGAAGCAATAATTGTTGAAGAATTCTATTCGTCAGTATATAAATAGTTTGTTGTGGGAATTATTCCGATTGGAATATCTTCTTCCTGCTTGCGAAGCAAATCGCAATATTTTTATTATCTGCGGGCGTTAATCTGGCATGGCTTCTGCCAACAAGATTTTATCTGTAGTGCTGGCGCTCCTGCTTTTTTGCGGAGCTGCATTCCCTTCTTCAGGCGAGGCGGAGTGGGATGACCCGTGCTCGGCCGTTTCTCCGGATGAATGCACTTCGGATTATGCAAATTACTCCGAGTGCGTGTGCGTGGTCATTTTCTATTCCCCGACATGCGAGCACTGCCACCAGATGCTTACTTTTCTTGACAACTTGGAGGAAAAATACCCTACAGTAAAAATCGAGAAGAACAACATAGTAGACCCCGGAATGCAGGAGCTGAAAGAGGCAATGGACATAAGCTACGGAGTTCCTGATTCGCAGAGGGGATTTGTGCCTGCCACTTATGTTGGTGACAAGTATTTCATAGGGGCAGGCGGGCAAAAAGAAAAAGTGGAGCAGGCAGTTGTAAGCTACCTTGATACCGGGGCGAAATGCAGGTGCGAAATGCTTGACCAGGGGGATGCCCAACAGTCCATAATGGACAGGTTCGAGTCATTCAGCCCACTCGGCGTTATTTTTGCTGCGCTGATAGACAGCATAAACCCGTGCGCCCTTGCGGGCATAGTTTTCTTCCTTTCATATCTCACAATAACCGGAAAAAAAGGAAAGAACATACTTTTCGTTGGCGCATCCTATTCAATCGGCGTATTCCTCGCATACCTTCTCATGGGGCTCGGCATACTCTCATTTGTCCAGTTTGCCGAGCAGGCGGCAGGCGAAATCACGAAATTGATTTACCCTGTTACAGCGATAATTGCAATCCTTTTTGCCGTCTACTCCTTCCTTGACTACAGGAAGGCAAAGAAGGGAAAGACCGAGGAAATGACCCTCCAGCTGCCTGAAAGCATAAAGAAAATTACCCACAGGATAACCAGGCAGATGATGCACATAGAATATGTAACTGCCGCCGCATTCATTATCGGCTTCACCATCTCCCTGTTCGAATTCCTGTGCACTGGGCAGGTATACCTCCCCACAATAGTTTACATCCTCAGCATGGAATCACTTCGCGGCCAGGCGACATTCTATTTAATACTATATAACCTGATATTCATACTCCCTCTTGTACTTATTTTCCTTGCCGCATACTACGGAACAACCGCGCAGAAGTTCCATTCACTGCTTGTGAAGAAAGCGGCACTTATAAAAATGCTAACTACCTTACTCTTCATTGCTCTTGCAATATACATGGCATTCCTGAGCCTGAACATATACAGCATCATATAAGAGGTGGTTTTTTGAAAATAGAGGGGTACGACATACGAGAAGACCGCTATTACTACTTTGGTGACAATATTCATATCTGGGTCAAGGCGGATGGCGATACTGCAAAAATGGGAATTGATGACTTTACCCAAAAGCTTTCAAAGGGCATAAGCTTTGTGTACTTCCAGAAAGATGAAGGAGGTGAAGTTTCAAAAGGAGAGCTGATTGCAACCCTTGAAACTGCCAAAATGGTCCTTCCAATAAACTCGCCAATTTCAGGCAAAATCGTCTCCTTAAACAAGAGCCTGGAAGACAACCCAACATCTGTGAACAAAAGCCCCTACGGGGAGGGATGGCTTGCAGAGCTTGAGGTTGGAAAGCTGTCCGAAGTAAAGGAGCTTATTAAGGGGGACGACAAGGACTTCAAGAAAATGTTCAAAAAGGAGATAGAGAAATACGAGGGTTGATATGGGGAAGAAAATACTTATTGTTGGCGGCGGAACCGCATCATTTTCCGCGGCAGTGAACGCGAGGAAAAGGGACCCCGAGGCGGAAATCACGATAGTTTCCGAAGAGCCATACACAACATATTCAAGATGCGGAATACCCTATGTCGTCTCAGGGAAAGTCCCTTCGATTGAAAAGCTGATTCTCTACCCTCCCTCTTACTATGAAACAATGAAAATAAGCTTCCTTACCAGCACAAAAGCAGAAGAGATAATGAAAAAGGAAAAAAAGCTCAGAGTTGCAGGGCCCAAAGGCGAGTCCTTGCTTGAATATGACTCGCTGATAATCGCGGTAGGCTCAAAGCCTTTCTACCCTGATGTGAACGGGGTTGAGAAAAAAAACGTTTTCCCCCTATGGGGCCTGGACGACGGAAGGAAGATCAACGCAGCCGCAAAAAAGGCAAAATCCTGCGTTGTTGTGGGCGGAAGGATGACAGGCCTTGAAATCGCAGGCAGCCTCATCAAGCGCGGCCTTGAAGTGACAGTTGTTGACATGCTTCCTTCAATTCTGCACGGGCGCATGGATGAGGACATTTCAAGTGAGCTTCAGGGGAAATTCGAGAAGCAGGGCATGAAGTTCAGGCTGGGGAAAAGGCTCACAGGCATTTTCGGGGGCGATACCGCAGAGGGCGTAATCATCGAGGACGATAAGATAGATGCTGACATGGTTGTTCTTGCTGCAGGCGCAGTTGTCGATGACTCCCTTGCAAAAACCGCAGGCCTTGAGATTGGCAGCACCGGCCTGGTAAAGGTTGACAGGTGGATGAGGACAAGCGAAAGGGATATTCTTGCCGCTGGAGACTGCGCAGAGCATGTGTCTTTTTTGACCGGCAAGGGAACCCGTGCCCAGACCGGGACCATCGCAAAAAGGACTGGAACGATTGCAGGCATAAACGCGGCGGGAGGAAAGGCAGTTCTTTCTCCTGCGCCCGTCGCCTCTGTTTCGAAAGTTATGGGGGTTGAGTTTGCAATGTCCGGAGTTACTGTTGAGAAGGCCGAAAAAATCGGGCTGCCATACGTCTCCCATACTGTTGAGGGGGATGCGAGGCCCGAATACTACAGCAAAGAGAAAGTCCTGGTAAAGCTCATTGCAAGCCAGAACGGTGCACTCATCGGCTCCCAGATTGTGGGGAAAAATGCGGGCCTCAGGACGGATTACTGCAATCTTGTAATTTCAAAAGGGATCAAGGTGCCGGAGCTCTCCCTTGAGGAGTTCACTTATTGCCCTTCAACATCGGACATTACAAACCCGATCTCGCTTTGCGCAGAGTCGCTTTACAAAAAAATGGAGAGTCAACATGGATGAAAAATGGCGCCTTCTGAAACTCAGCCCGCTGGAGCCGCCCGCAGTATGTGCAGTTATTGACGCGATATCAGAGGCA
>CAYTXD010000154.1:0-3865 GCA_964441305.1 Microcaldota archaeon | reverse complement strand
ATTACGATGAAATTAGGAGGGTTTCGGGAGTCAACCGCGCTGTGCCGATGATTAGTTCCCAGGTTGCGGCAAAGTACAGAAATGACGAGTCCAGCATCATGGTGGTGGGGCTGGATGCGGAGGAATATTTTGAGATGTTTGACATTATCAAAATTGAACAGGGAAGGATATTGCAGAAGGGGGAGAAAGGAGTTATAATGGTCGGGTACAATGTCAGGAAAAACGCTTTTGAGAAGGAGGTCACCTTAAACCAGAGAATGGAGATACAGAACAAAAGCTTCAAAGTGATCGCCCTAGGCGCAGAGGGGGGCGGGGGGCTCATAACCTCATTTTTGGATGATATGGCAATGGTGAGCATGGAGGATGGAAGGGACATATTGGGGAGGTTCAGGAACAACAGGGACGTTTTCCAGATATTCGTCCAAGTTGAGCCAGGGGAGAATGTTGAGTTTGTTGGAGAAAACATAAAGAGGGCGCTTATGAAAAAGCACAAGATTTACGATGAGGACGAGCTTGACTTTAACGTCCAGACGCCCCAAAAAATGGCGGAGAGGGTGGGGCAGATTACGGGGATGCTTACCATATTCATAGGGGGGCTTGCAGGAATTTCGCTGATTGTGGGCGGAGTTGGAATAGCAAACACCATGTTCATGAGCGTTATGGAAAGGACAAAAGAGATTGGCACATTGAAAGCCATTGGCGCAAGCGAGAAAGCGATACTTGAGCTTTTCCTCATTGAGAGTGCGCTTATCGGCGGGGTAGGAGGTGCAATAGGAGTCGCCGGTGGCGTTGCAGTAGTCATTGCAGCTGGCAGCTTTGGAATGCCTTACCTGATATCTCCGTGGATGCTGCTGTTTTCTCTTGCGTTCTCAATTGCTGCGGGAATTGTTTCAGGCGCATATCCTGCAAAAATGGCGGCCAATCTTGAGCCGGTGGAGGCGCTGAGGGATTAGCATGCACAGGGACATGGCAACATACGCAATGAAAAACATGGTGTGCAAGAAGCTGCGCTCTTGGCTGACAATACTCGGAGTCATTATAGGAATTGCGGCAATTGTCGCAATTGTTTCAATATCCCAGGGGCTGGACAGTGAGATTAGGGGGGAGCTTGACCAGTTCGGAAGCAATTTCATTGATATCGCACCAGGAACCGAAGAGGAGCTCATGAGCGGGGGGCAGTTTGTAGGAAGCTCCTCGGGGCTTCTTACAGAAGAGGATTTGAGGATAATAAGGAACACACGAGGGGTGAAAAGCGCATCAAGCGCGATAATGGGAAGAGTGAATATTGAATACAAAGGGGAAGAGGCGGGAGCATACGCTATTGCAACAGAGCCACAGTGGTTTGAGGATTTTGATGACCTGTTTGAAATTGAGGTGGGAAGGCCGCCCGGCAAAAATGAAAGGGGATACGTTTTTGTTGGGAACACGGTGGCAAACGACCTTTTCAAGGAGAAGATAATGTACGGGCAGAAGATGTATATCGAAGGAAGGCTTTTCAAGGTGATCGCGGTGGGCAAGGAGAGCGATGCAGGCGTTCTTACCTCGGCATATGACAGCATGATCATAATAAACAAGGAAGACGGGCGGGCTGTTATCGGGCAGTATTCCGGAAATGACTATCTTGTGGAGATATGGGCATGGGTTGAGGAAGGGGAGGAACCGGAGCAGATTGCTGAATTAATAGAAGGGCAGATGCTTAAAAGAAGAAGGCAGACCGAAGAAAACAAGGATTTCACGATAATGACTGCAAAGGACATGCAGGAAACCATAAGCTCAATAACCGGGGCGGTGACCCTTTTTGTCGGGGGGGTTGCCGCAATTTCCCTTGCAGTTGGCGGAATTGGGATAATGAATACCATGTTTATGTCAGTAATTGAAAGGACGCGGGAGATAGGCACATTGAAAGCAATTGGGGCAAGCGAAAAGGCAATACTTGAACTTTTCTTGATTGAGAGCGCGCTTATAGGGGGGGTTGGGGGAGGTATTGGGATTGCCATTGGGTTGGCACTAGGATATGTTGGCAGCATTTTCGGGGTTCCTTTTGCGCTCAGCTGGGAAGTTGTTGCTTTTGCATTTGTTTTCTCACTTGTTGTCGGAATAGCTTCTGGGGTGCTGCCTGCAAGAAGGGCGGCAAAGCTTGAGGCAATGGACGCGCTTAGATATGAATAAAAACCCCTAAAGTGAATTTAGTTTATGGGAATTGAGCTTTTTACAAGGGATACTTCGAAGTACAGGGGCGTAATGAGGAAAAGGGCGGAGCTTGCGCTTCTTGAAGATGCAAAGAGAGATATTACAGGAGAGGCATGCCTGAGGAAGAGAAATACAGTTGCGAAAATAAGGTTCAAGGAGAGAGGGGTGCTTTGCGGCCTTGTTGAGGCGCGCGGGATTTTTAGGGGAATGAAGCTTAAGGAAAAAAGAAAAGAAGGAGAATGGGTTGGCAAAGGAGAGGAAGTGCTGGAGATTCGCGGAGATGTTCGTGAGATTGTGAGAAGGAATAGGACTGCGCTTAATTACATTTCTTTTCTTTCAGGAATTTCAACTCTCTCGCGAAAGCTGGTGGATACGCATGGAAAGAGGGTGGCAGGGCTTAGGAAAACCCACCCCTGCTTAACAGCAAGCGTGAAGCGCGCGCTTCAGGTTGGAGGGGCGCTGACCCACAGATACAATTTGGGTGATGGGTATTTGATTAAGCATAATCATATTACTTCAATTGCAGAAGAGCTTGAGACCCCCAGGGAAATTGCAGTTATGGAAGCTGTTGAGCGCGCATATGTGCACAGGAGGAAAAGCAAAAAGAAGTGCTTTATTGAAATTGAAGTTGCAAATGAGAAGGAGGCATTGGCTGCTGCAAGAACGCGAGCGGATGGTATAATGCTGGATAATATGAAGCAGGCAGTAGTGAGAAAGATTGCAGAAAAGATTCGCAAAGTAAACAAGAGAGTGGCCCTTGAGGCAAGCGGAGGGATTACGGAAAAGAATATTGGAAGCTACCTGAAAGCGGGCGCCGATTTTGTTAGCATGAGCAAATTAACTATGGGTGCCAAGCCGATAGATGTTAATATTGAAATAGAATGAGATCTTGTTTTAAAAATAAAAAGAAAAAAGAAGGGGAATGAAACTACATCATTCCCGGAGGCATGCCGCCCATTCCTCCTGCGCCGGGAGGCATTCCGCCTGCACCGCCTGCTGGCTTGCCCTTTGAGGACATCATGTCATCAATCCTCAAAATCATCTTTGCGGCCTCGTACGCAGAAGAGAATGCCTGGGTTTTCACCTTTGCGGGCTCAATTACTCCCGCGTTTTTCATGTCGTCGATTTTTGCATCGAAAACATTTACTCCGTAGGTGCATCCCTCCTCCTTGTGCTTGGAGCGGAGATCGACAATGACATCAATTGCATCCATACCCGCGCTTTCGGCAAGGGTTCTAGGAGTCATTTCAAGCGCTTCTGCAAAGGAGCGGATTGCAAGCTGCTCGCGGCCGCCGATATCTGATGCGTACTTGTATAGCTCGTTTGAGAGCTGCATCTCAATGCTTCCGCCACCTGTTACATAGCTTCCCTGCTCAAGGGCAGATGCAACTGCGCCGATTCCGTCGTCAAGGGCCCTTTCCCCCTCGTTTACAACGTGCTCTGTTGAAGCGCGCACAAAAATGGTCACGCTTTTCGGGTTCTGGCAGTCCTCAACAAAAACCATGCTTTCGCCCGCAATCTTCTTCTCCTCAACTGTTCCTGCCTTTCCCAAGTCAGAATCGCTGAGGTCGTCAAGGGATGTTGCAATCCTCGCGCCTGTTGCGCGGGCAAGCTTTTCCATGTCGCTCTTTTTGACCCTTCTCACCGCGGTTATCTTCGCCTTGGAAAGGAAATG
>CAYTXD010000153.1:0-3867 GCA_964441305.1 Microcaldota archaeon | reverse complement strand
GCAGAACGCGCTTGAGGGACGCCTTAAGCAAAAAGCGGAAAAAGAGCTTGCGCAGGATGTGCTGAAGAACTTTCCGAAGGAAATAACTCTTGAGACCGGCTCAATAGAGGAACAGATACAGGAAATGCTCAAGCCTGGAAGGTTAAGGTTCGAGAAAGGGGGAGCAATCACTCAGCAGGTTAATATACCAGGCAAGGAATACGAGCACAATTCAAGGGAACTGAGCATAATCCAGGCAAAAATCATGGATGAACTGAACAATGCCACCCCTACGATAAAAATGACTTTTGTCAAGATTGACCTTTCACAGGTAAACAAAAGGTTCGGGATTGGCAATGCTGAAACCTCTCTAAGCCAGCTGAGGCCAAGGAAACTGAAATAGTTTCCAATTCTTTTTCTTTTCGCCGGATTAACCCAATGTTTATAAAAAGTCCCTCCGAAGCTAACCCATGGCCAACAATGATGTTCTTGAAAAGGCGGGAAAAAAGGTCGTTCTGCTTGGAAACGAGGCAATAGCGCGAGGCGCAATCGAAGCAGGAATGGGATTTTCCGCATCATTCCCTGGAACCCCAAGCAGTGAAGTCGGGATGACTCTTTCTTCATTTGCCAAGAAAGTGGGTTACTACTGCGAATGGAGCACAAATGAGAAAACCGCTTTTGAGGCATCCGCCGGAGCCGCATTCTCCGGAGTCCGCTCATTAACCGCGATGAAGCACTTTGGGATGAACGTAGCCAGCGATTCCATTTATCCCGTAATTTACACTGGAGTAAAAGCGGGAATGGTTATGGTTGTTGCCGACGACCCGCAGGGCCTCAGCAGCGCCCAGTCAGAGCAGGACACAAGGCTTATGGCAAAGATGGGAATCATACCTGTAATAGAACCATCCAATGCGCAGGAATGCAAGGATTTGACAAAGCTGGCTTTTGAAATAAGCGAGGAATTTGAAATTCCGGTAATGCTCAGGACAACCACAAGGGTGAACCACTGCATCGGGACGGTAAAGCTCTCCGCCCAGAGGAAAAAAAGAAAGACAAAAGGCAAATTCAAAAAGGACAAGGAAAGGTTTGACCTGATAAGGCCCTCATTGCAGAGGCATCATTATGAAGCTCTGGAGAAACTTAACAAAATAGGCAAAAAGTACTCCCCTAAGCTGGATTGGACAGAGGGGAAGGGAAAGATAGGCATAATCACAACCGGAGTTTCCTACCAGCACATTAAGGAGCTTGAACTCAAGAATGTCAAGCTTGCCAGAATAGTTGTTACCAACCCGATTTCCGAAAAGTTCATTTCAAAATTCATAAAAAACCTTGACAAGGTCATAGTGGTTGAGGAGCTTGAGCCGGTAGTTGAGGATTTCGTGATGCAGGCTGCCAAGAAGGCAAACCCCAAGCTGAAAATCCACGGAAAGGATGTCCTCCCAAGGGCAGGGGAATTCTCCCCCTCAATAATTTACGATTCAATAGCCCCAATACTTAAGCTGAAGAAGCGCGAAAATAAAGAAAGGGAAAAGGCACTTTCAAAAATAAAGCTTCCCACCCGCAAGCCGGTCTTCTGCCCCGGCTGTCCCCATCGCTCAACATTTTACGCGATAAAGGAAGTGCTTGGAGAGAATGTAGTTTGGGGAGGGGACATCGGCTGCTACATACTCGGGATTTTCGACCCCTTCAACATGCAGAATTTTGCGATTTCAATGGGTGCAGGCACCGGAATATCGCACGGAATAAGCAAGGTTTCAACTCAAAAAATAGTTTCCTTTATGGGGGATGGAACCTTTTTCCATGCAGGCATGCCCGCGATTGCGAACATGAAGCACAACGGCTCAAAAGCTTTGGTAATTATTGTGGACAACAGCATAACCGCAATGACCGGGCACCAGCCCCATCCAGGCAGCGGGAAGAATGCCACGGGTGATGAAAGGCCCCACATGAGAATAGAAGATATTCTAAAGGGAATGGGCATAGAGAATATTGCTGTTGCAAACTCCTTCAACCAGAAAGAGCTTAAGGAAGCGGTGCGCAAGCTGGATTCGAAAAACGAGCTTGGAGTCCTTGTTTCAAGAGGGGAATGCAGGCTTCTGGCAAAAAGGAAAATGAGAAAGAAAGGAGTGGAATTCCCTACATTTGAAGTGGCAAAGCCGGAAAGCAGAAAGCTTGAGGAATGCCTCAAGGAGTTTGCATGCCCCGCCTTCCAAAGGGGCAAAAACGGAATTACGATAAACGAGGATATGTGCCTTGGGTGCGGAGTATGCATGCAGGTGTGCCCACCGGGGACAATAAAGGTGAAAAAGAAATGATTTGCAATGGAACTGCAAAACTTTTGAAAATGGTGATTTCCAAATGACATTCAACATATTGCTGACAGGAGTAGGAGGGGAAGGCGTTCTGCTAACTTCTGTTATAGTGGCACGGGCTGCCGCCTATGACGGTTATGAGGTTGGCGGCATACAGCTTCACGGCCTTGCGCAGAGGGGCGGCTCAATACCTACATATGTGAGATTCGGGAAAAAGCCGGTCCATTCTCCAACAATTCCAAAAGGCGAGGCAGACCTAATCATCGGGCTTGAAACTGCGGAGGCAGCCCGCGCGTGCGAATATGCGGACAGGAAAAGAACTGATTTCCTTATTGACACTTACAAAATTTCCCCAATCTACTCATTCCTCTACGACCAGAACTACCCTTCGATGGAAAAGATTGAGAAAATGATTGAGCCGTTTGCAAAGAGCATAACAATTGTTGATGCATCCGAAATTGTGAGGGAAAAGCTGGGAAGCGCGATTTACGGAAATGTGATGGCTCTCGGGGTTGCTCTGAAAAAGGAAATACTGCCAATAAGCAGGAAAAGCATCCAAAAATCGCTTGAAAACACCCTCCCCAGGGGCAAGAAGCAGAACAGGAAGGCATTCAAAATGGGCCTTGAATTTGAAGGATAATTATCTCATGAAATTCCATTCGTCATTTCCATACCGTTTTTCCGCATTTTCTTTTGACATTTCCCTTTCCTTTTCACTCCATTCCCCAAACTCAAACTCCTTGCCTTTTGTAAACCCGTTGATTAGTGCATCAAGCACTTCGCCTTTCTCCGCACCGCAAATATCATGCACTGAAGTCACCCTGTCCTCAACGCTCTTTATCATCTTGTCCGAAATCTTCTCCTTGCTTACGTTGAGCACTGAAAACATTTTCTTGACATCAAGCTTGCAAATTATCGTTCCGTGCTGAAGCAATACTCCGTTCCTGATGGTCGCGGCATTGCCCGAGATTTTCTTTCCATTTGCAATTATGTCATTTATGGGCTTAAACTCGCTTTCAATCCCAATTTCCTTAAGCCCGTCTACAATCCAATTGCAAACAATCCCGTAAATGGAAGTAACCCCTTTCGGGAACATTTTTGCAGGAGCAATAACGCTGTATGTAATCTCCCCTTCCCTGTCATGGTACACTGCTCCCCCGCCAGTCCTCCTCCTAACCCGCTCAACTCCCTGCCTTTTGCAGGAATCCAAATCAACTTCATCCCTTATCTTCTGGAAATACCCTATTGAAACTGCACTGGGTTTCCACCCATAAAACCTTATGGTTGGCGGAGAGCTTCCCTCTGACACCATGTCCCCAACTGCCTCATCAAGCCCCATATTCAGGGCTGCACTCTGCTCATCCCACTTCACAACTCTCCATTTCATGTTTCCACCGCAGTCATTATTGCATTTGCAATATCCTCAGATGAAACCCCGAGGAATTCCGCATCATTTTTCGCCATAACCTCATCAATTGCATCCTTTATCTCATTCCTTTTCAAATGAACCCCAACAAGAGCGTCCTCTATCCTGAAAATAATATCCTCTGGGTGCATGAAAAAATCGCCAGTTATC
>CAYTXD010000152.1:0-3870 GCA_964441305.1 Microcaldota archaeon | reverse complement strand
CGTCAGAAAGAAGCAAAAATTTTTCTATTGTGTAGAGGAAAAAGGAAACGGCCTACATAAAGGATAGGCAGAGTAAAACTATATATTCATTTTGCATCTAAATCAGGTTGGAGATGTCATGTACGTGATACCTGCTATTGACATAAAGGATGGAAAGTGCGTCCGGCTTACAAAGGGCGAGTTCTCGCAGGTTGAGGTATTCAGCGAGAATCCTGTGAAAGTTGCGCGGGAATTCATGGGTGCCGGAGCAAAGCTGATTCATGTCGTTGATTTGGATGGGGCGCGCACTGGAAAATTGGTTAATTTCAATGTCGTGAAGCAGATTGGCGAGGTTGCGCCAATTGAGGTTGGGGGAGGGATAAGGAGTTTGGAGGACGCGAAAAAGGTAATGGGGATTTACGAGGATACTAAAGTAGTTTTTGGAACCGCGGTGATTAAGAACAGGGAGATACTGGAAAAGCTGCAGGAGAGGAAGAGGCAAGTAGTTGTTGGTATTGATGCGAGAGGAGAGAAAGTTGCGCTTGAAGGTTGGGTGGAGAAAACTGAAGTGGATGCGTATGAGTTGGCAAAGGAGGTTGCACCTTTATGCTCGCGCATAATTTTTACCGCCATTGAAAGGGATGGCGCAATGATCGGGCCTGACTTGGAAGCAATAAGGAAGATGGTGGAGGCAGTTGATGTGCCGGTCACCGCAAGCGGAGGGGTGACCGAGCTTGAGGATGTTGAGAAGATTAGGGGAACAGGCGCACACTCTGTAATTATCGGGAAGGCAATTTACAAGAAACAGTTTACCGTTCAGGAGGCAATAAAAGCAGCAGGGCAGGAATGAGTGCTGCAATAATTATTGCTGAAGAGCATCCTCCTGCTTCTTCTTCAAAAGGTGTTTGCTCTATTGAGCTGTTGAAATTTTCAATTGATGGAAACTGGTTTTGCTCAATTGTGAGCTTTTCATTTTCGCTTAAGCTGTAAGTGCCGTAATTCGGGGTTTGGACTTCCACTTCCCCTTCGTAAACTTTAATTGCACTTGAGCCGGTTTCTGGAAAATAGCTTGTGTGAAATCTAGTGCCTTTTGCGCCAGCCCTTCCAAATTCCCCGCGCACCTCAAAGCTTGTGCCGTCGCGCGCGGTGACATCCGAATAGATTGCGCCCTTAATTAGTTGAAGAACTATTTGGAGTGTTGACTTTTGGGGGATGTTGAGGAGTTCGTTCATTTCAAGTGTTGTGCCTCCTTCAATGTAAACTTTGCAGCCATCTTCAAAAAGTATTGTCGCTTTTCCGTTTTCTGTTCTGATTGTGTAGCCCTCATCAACCCTTATTTTTCCAATTACTTTTTCCCATTGGTGGCTTGCAGACCTCTTTATGTAGACATCTCCGGAAAGAGAGCTTATTGCTGCAATCTCATCGCTTAGCTCTCCTGCGTTTGGGTCTGTTCCGATTACATTTGTGCCTTCACCTTCCCAGTAAGGGCAGTAGCACACACATGGCTCACCCTGGGGGCATTCGCAGGAAATATGCATTTGTGATGCTTCGTCCCATTTTCCCTGGCAGTCTGTTGAGCAGGGGATTTCGTTTCCGCAAAGGAAGCAGTCCTCCGCCCCGGCAGGGCAGGATGCGGCAAAAGCTGTGCCTAGTGCTAACGAAAATACTGCAAAAAATAGCAAAAATCTCATGAAACCACCTGAATTGGATGAAAGAAAAGCAATATAATTGATGCTGTCCGAATTCTACCATGCTTGCGAAGAGAATTATTCCGTGCTTGGATTGTGACTTAAGTGTAGCTGAGGGAAGAGTGGTTAAGGGAAAAGAATTCAAGGAGATAAAGTATGCGGGCGTGCCTTGGGAGCTTGCCAAAAGCTATTATGAGCATGGGGCGGATGAAATTGTTTTTCTGGATATTACTGCCTCCCATGAGCGGCGCGGAACTATGATAGACGTCATCAATAAAACTGTGAAGGAAGTTTTTGTGCCTATAACTGTTGGTGGGGGAATAAGGGATATTGAAAGCGCGAGGAAGGCATTTAACGCTGGCGCGGACAAGGTGAGCATAAACACAGCTGCAATTAAGAGGCCTGAGCTTATAGACGAGCTTTCAGAGCACTTTGGCGCGCAGGCAGTGGTTCTTGCAATTGACGCAAAGAAAACCGGCAAAACACCTTCAGGATATGAGTGCTCAATTTATGGGGGGAGAGAATTTACGGGAATTGATGCGCTTGAGTGGGCAAAAGAAGGGGAGAAAAGGGGTGCAGGAGAGATACTGCTAACCTCAATGGACAGAGATGGCACTAATGTCGGATATGAAATTGCCTTAACGAAAATGGTCGGGGAAAGCTTGAAGATTCCGGTTATTGCGAGCGGGGGCGCGGGAACTCCTGAGCACATAAGAGAGGCATTGGTTGAGGGAAAGGCTGATGCCGCGCTTCTTGCAGGCCAGCTTCACTTTAAAAAACTCACAATAGAAGAAATAAAGGAGCACTTGAAGAAAAATGGAGTGCAGGTAAGGGAATAGGATGAAGGTTTCAAAAGAGGAAGCGGAAAAGTTCGTGGAAAAGCTTGATTTCGAAAAGGAAGGTGGGCTTGTCCCCGCAATTGCGCAGGACTGGGTTACCGGAGAGGTCAGGATGCTTGCCTTCCAGAATAAGGAGGCAGTAATGAAAACGCTTACAACAGGAAATATACATTACTATTCAAGGAGCAGAAAGAAACTTTGGAGAAAGGGGGAGGAGAGCGGGAATGTCCAGGAGATGGAAAGGTATTATACTGACTGTGATGTTGATTCGGTTCTATACAAGGTGAAGCAGAAGGGCCCTTCATGCCACCTTGGGAACAGGACATGCTTTGAGCAGGGGGACTTCCCGATTGAAAGGATTTGGGAAATAGTAATGGACAGGAAGGAGAACCCGAAGGATGGCAGCTATACAAACAAGCTTCTTTCGGACAGGGAGCTGGCGGTTGAGAAAGTAAAAGAGGAGAGCAAGGAGGTAATTGATTCGATTGAGAAGGAGGAGGGGAAGAAGCAGGTTGTTTGGGAGGCGTCTGACCTTATATACCACCTGCTTGTGCTTCTTGCAGAGGAAGGTGTGGACATTTCAGACATTCAAAAGGAATTAAAATCAAGACATTCAAAATAGGAAGTGGTTAATATGGTAGTGAAAGGAGATGACATAATCAAGTCTTGCGCGTCGTGCTTCAGGGAGAAGGGGCTTTCAGTGAGGCTGGAGCCGGACGGAGATAATTTCAAATGCCCACAGTGCAATAGGAAATACGCAATTGAAAACGGGATTCTGAAAGAGGTGAAATAATGGCGGAAAAATCGGTGGATGAGCTTACTGCTGAAACTGTTTCAAAGGGGGGAGTTCTTTCGATTTTCTACTTTGACGTTCATGGAAATTCAGAGGAGGGGATAAGGAATATCCTTGTGGACATGGCCGGAAAGATATCAAAAGAGAAGGGAATAGTTTACTCTTATGCGGAAATTGACAAGTCAGTTGAAAGCGATGGGATGTATACAACATCTGCGGAGATAAAGCTGCTGGTGGAGGATTTCCAGACCCTTGTGAACCTGTGCGTACTTTACGGGCCCATAGGAGTCGAGGTGCTGGAGCCGCAGGACAGGATGACCATTCCTATCAGCGAGTTGCAGAATGCGATGGTTTCAATTTCATCAATGGCAAGGACGTATACTAAAATGGCGCTGGACAGGGTTCTTACCCCAGAGCAGAAAAAGGAATATTTCGAAAAGATAAACAAGAGCGCAGAAATCGGAAAGAGGCTCAGGGAGGATAAAAAGCAGGAAAATAAGGAGTGATGGGATGTTTGATTTGGAAAGCAAAATGAAAGTCAAAACAGGGATACCCGGACTTGACCCGCTAA
>CAYTXD010000151.1:0-3886 GCA_964441305.1 Microcaldota archaeon | reverse complement strand
CGGCTTGTAATGCAGAGTTGCGGTTTTCACTTTCTTTGCGCCCTTTTTCTCAAGGTGGCTTATTGCTGAGAGGATGCTGAGCCCTGTATCCGAAACATCATCGACAAGAAGCACTTTCTTTCCTTTCACGGGCATGCTTGCCCCTTGGGTTATTCTCGGCTTTTCCGCAGTCTCGCCAATGCCTGTGTAAAACTCTGCCCTCATGCTCCCTACATCCCCTATCAAAAGCAGATCCGAAAGAATCCTTCCCGGAACCCACCCTCCTCGCGCTATTGCAATTATGGAGTCCGGCCTGTAGCCGGAGTCATTTATTTTTTTGGCCACCTGTTTGGCCATCCTCTCAATATCATCCCAAGCAAGGTTATGCATTTTCATAATGCCACATCTTCCTCCTCGCCATAATCGGGCTCAAGATAAACCCTTCCCGCTTCCTCATTTATTTCGATTATTTTCAGGCCGACTCCGCAATGCAGGCAGGTGACTTTTGTGCCTACCTCTGGCACGACATTTATCACACTGTTGCATTCGGGGCATTTTGCAGGAATCATTTTACCACCTTTTTGTTCTTTCCAAAACAAAAGAATATGTTAATTGCCGCAATTATGCTTGCGGACAGGTTGAGCATGAGAAACACCCAGTCCGAAATCACCAGGCTGTGAAAAACAAGGAAAGCGCTCCCTATGAAATAAAGAATCGCAAATGAGGGCTGAAGATCGCACGATTTCATCCTCAGTGTCCTAAGGGTCTGAGGTATCCAGCCCACCAGGATGCAGGCAAGCCCGATTGCCCCAAAAGCCCAAATGCCTATGCCGTCAACCATTAACATGGGCAATTTCCCTCTTTTAACGTTTATAAATATGATTGGTGAATCCCAATTTGGAGGCGATGTAATGGAATTTACTGCAAATCTTCCCGAAATTTCGCTGAGCATGGGTCGCGGGGCAATTTCCAGGGCAGGAGAAATTTGCTCGAAATACGGAGAAATCGCGCTGATAGTTACCGGCAAGAGAAGCATGAAAAAGCTCGGCTTCCTTAAGAAGCTAAAAATGAGCCTCAAATCGGAAGGAATAAGGCATGCAGTCTACAGCGAAGTGCCCGCAAACCCCACGGTGGAGTCAGTTGGCAGGGCAGTTGAATTAGCAAAAAAGAACAAGGCAGATATGGTTATCGCACTTGGCGGCGGTTCGCCCATGGATGCGGCAAAGGCAATAGCAGTAGGTGCATCACACCTGAAAAAAGGTGAAAGCATATGGGAGTTTGTCCATACCGACAGGAAAAAAACCAGAATCCCGACTAGCAAAACCCTGCCCGTTATTGCAATCACCTCAACTTCCGGGACCGGCTCGCATGCCACTCCTTTTTCGGTGCTCACCAATAGGAAAACCGGGGAAAAGGCAGTAATCAGAAGCAAGCATATTTTTCCGAAAGAATCAATTTACGACTTGGATGTTGTTTCCAAAATGCCAAAGAAGCTCACTGCAGAAACCGGCTTTGATGTCCTTGCCCATCTCATGGAATCATATGTCTCAAAAAAAGCAAATCCCATTTCAGAGGCTCTCTGCGAAAAGGGAATCAGGCTGGTTGGAAAATGGCTTCCCAAGGCATACAAATGTAGGAGTAAGTCCGCAAGGGAGGGCATGGCATGCGCGGACACGCTTGCGGGAATGGCAATATCCCTCACAGGCTGTGTTGCGCCGCACTCCCTCTCCCATCCTATAAGTGGGCATTTTCCCAGCATTTCTCACGGGGAAGCGCTTGCAATAATCTCCCCTTACCTCATGGAATGGAACATAATATCCGGAAACAATCAAACAGTTGAAAAATACTGCAAAATAGCCAACCTTCTCTGCGAAAAAACAGGCATCCCAAGCAAAAAGGAGGCAATGAAATCAGTGGATGCAGTAAGGAAACTGAACAAAAAAATAGGAATGACCAGAAAGCTCTCAGACCTTGGAATCGGAGGCGAAGACATACATGCATTTGTGTCAGACACGTGGGAGTGCATGCATGGGGGAATAGTCCAAAATCCCGCAAAGCTCGGAAAAAGGAAAATTTTTGAGATTTACGAAAAAGCGCTCTAGTATTTAAAATTTAGCCTCTCATAATATTTGTACATGGGCCCGTAGCTCAGCTTGGATAGAGCGGCACCCTCCTAACACAATCCCCTTTCTTTTAGAAAAAGAAAAGGTCTTGTGGGGCCCCAAAAGAAAATTTTATACATTATGAATTTTTCTTTGAGGTTTGGGGGAAGGTGAAGGTCGGGAGTTCAAAGAACCTTCTTTCGGTTTTCCAAAGAAGTTTCACCAAGAAAGACAGGTTGGAAAATCTCCCCGGGCCCGCTGAGCCTTTTTCTTTTGTAAAAGAAAAGTGCTTCACCCAAAAAGAAACTGCATATTATTTATCGGTGAAAAAATGGAGCAAATTTTCCCAGGAGTTTTCAGGATAGGCGGAAAGCTGGCAACCCCCAATCCGCAGGGTGGCAAAAAGGTTTATGGTGAGAAGATTTTCCGGGAAGGCGGCAAGGAATTCCGCTCTTGGGACCCTTTCAGGAGCAAGCTCTCCGCGGCAATAATGAAAAGAATCACCGAAATGCCAGTAAAGCCCGGCTCCTCTGTTCTTTACTTGGGCGCGGCTAACGGAACAACTGCAAGCCATGTATCGGATATTGTGGGCGAAGAGGGGACAGTTTTCTGTGTTGAATTTGCCCCGAGAAGCATGCGGGATTTGATAAGGGTTTGCGAGATGAGGGAGAACATGATTCCCATACTCGCGGATGCCAGGCAGCCGCAGGAATATGAGGAAGCAGGAAATGCGGATGTGATTTACCAGGATGTTGCCCAGCCCGACCAGGCAAAAATACTACTAAAAAATGCAGAAAATTTCCTTGAAAGCGGGGGATATGCGATGGTTGCAGTTAAGGCTGCGAGCATAGATGTCACCAAGCCGCCAGAAAAAGTTTATGAAAAATTCATCTCAGAAATAGAAGAGGGGCTTGAAGTCCTGCAGAAAACACAGCTTGAGCCCTATGACAAGGACCATATGTTCATTGTTTCAAGGAAAAGGTAATTATTTAAACTCCCCTAAACAAATAGGGTTGGTGTGGCAATGGATCTTTTTGGCATTGATGTTATATTCCTAATTGGCTCGGTTGTTTCTTCTCTTATAGTCATTGCCGCGCTTGCAACAATTGTCGGCACTTTGCTCGTCCTAATTTTCTGGAAAACAAGGAGAATAATGCTTCCTGGAGTGGCGCTTTTTCTCATAACTGCTTTTGAGCTTCCGGTTAAAAGGGGTGCAGGAGTTTTTGGGGTTGACGGGAAGTTTGTTGACGACTTCATTGCAAAGCTCATCAATATCATCAATGAGGATAAATTTGCAAAGGTGCAGATAAATGAGAGGGCAATTTTCGTCCCCCAGTGCCTTCGCTCCCCCCGCTGCCCTGCTGCAACAAATGAGGAAGGCCTTCAGTGTGTCAACTGCGGCCAGTGCGGGCTTGGCGAGATAAAGGAGGATGCGGAAAAGATGGGCTACAGGTTTTTCATAGCTCCCGGCTCCTCCCTGATAAAAAGAATGGTTAAGAAATACAGGCCAAAGGCGGTCCTCGGGCTTGGTTGCCATATGGAAGTAAAGGAGGGCACAATGCTCATGTCTGCCCTTGGATTGCCTGTCCAGTCGGTAACTCTATCGAGGGATGGCTGTGTCAACACAAGGATTGACATAAGCAAGGTAATGGAAAAGATGGTTATGGGAGTGGATGAAACAAAAGTCCCTTCATTTAAGCGAAGAGTTGGGGAAATTTCCGAAAAATGGCCGGAACATCCCCTGGACTCCAGGCACAAGCAGCTTGTTTTGGAAGTTGAAGAGGAAGATTCCGTAAAGGTAATCT
>CAYTXD010000150.1:0-3997 GCA_964441305.1 Microcaldota archaeon | reverse complement strand
GTCGCAGGCATCCAGCCCGCCGGAAGCAGGCGGCGAGCCAATATCGGAAAAAACAAGCCCCGCCTTTTCCATATCAATGCATCCGAAACTTAAAAATAATGCAAAAACAAGCAATAGCCCTAACCCTGCAATATTTCTTTTCATTATTCAAACAACTCCCGCACGAGTAATATTAGTAATAAAGACCATATTTAAATATATTCATTCAATAAAAAAACGGAGTGATTCTATGAAGACATACAAGATAGCTTATATTCCAGGCGACGGAATCGGGCCCGAAGTGCTGGAAGAGGGAAAAAAGGCAATTGAGGCGGTAAAGAAAAATTTCGAAATCGAATGGGTGGAATACCCCTTCTCATGCGACTACTATTTGAAGGAAGGAAAATGCATAACAGATGATGCAATTGAGGAGATGAAAAAGCTTGACTCAATTTTCCTCGGGGCAGTCGGGGACCCGCGCGTAAAGCCGGGCGTGATTGAAAAAGGGCTGCTTCTCCGCTTGAGGTTTGAGCTTGACCAGTATGTCAACTTAAGGCCCGTGAAGCTGTACCATAATGTTCCATGCCCGCTGAAGGACAAGGGGCCGGAGCATGTTGACTTTTACGTTGTGCGGGAAAACACAGAGGATTTTTATGTAGGAATCGGGGGGAACCTCCGCGAGGGGACAAAGGATGAGGTTGCAACACAGACAGGCATCATAACATACAAGGGCTCCGAGCGCATAATAAAATACGCATTCGAGCTTGCAAAGGAAAAGGGAAAGAACAAAGTAACTGGAGTGGACAAGGCGAATGTGCTTACCAATGTATATGGCCTTTGGAGAAGGGTTTTTGAGGAAGTCGGCCAGCAATATCCTGATATTGAGCGCGAAAACAATTTTGTTGACGCAATAACCCAGTGGTTCGTAAGAAACCCTGAATGGTACCAGGTTGTAGTCACGCCAAACATGTTTGGGGATATTATAACCGATTTGGCCGCAGCCATACAAGGCGGAATGGGAATGGCAGCAGGGGCAAACATCAACCCAGAGGGAGTTTCAATGTTCGAGCCGATTCACGGAAGCGCGCCAAAGCACGCGGGAAAAAACAAGGCAAACCCAATAGCGGCAATACTTTCCGGAGGGCTGATGCTTGAAACAATTGGCGAAAAGCAGGCAGGGAAAACAATTGAAAAGGCAGTTGAAGAGCTAATGAAAGAAGGGGAATACAGAACTTATGATTTGGGGGGAGACTCCAAGACATCCGAAGTGGGCGATGCGGCCGCCAAAAAAGCCGCGGAGATAATGGAGAGATAGATTTGAGATGCTACCGCCATCCTGACAGGGAAGCAATAGGAGTGTGCAGCTCCTGCTTCAAAGCAGTTTGCCCCGAGTGCGCAAAAGAGCGTTCAGGAAAGATAATCTGCGTCGAATGCGAGCAGAAGCTTGAAAATTCGATTAAGGAGAAAATTATAGACACACATAAAATGCACAGGGAACAGAAGCGCAGCATAATGGAAGTAATAAAGACACTTTACCTTGACAAGCTTTTCGAGGGAAGGCCCGACCTTCCCAAAATGGAACTCAAGTACTCTGATATTGTGGTGCCAGTATTTTTAGGAGGATTCATCGCGGGAATACTTGCAGGAATACCGATTTTCAATTTCCTTTTTTTCCTCTCAATTCCCCTGGGAGCTGCAATCACAATCGGCTTCCTGAGAATTGAAAGGGATTATGATTACATAGTGGGCATACCCGAAGGAAGGATAATGGGCTTTCTTTCAGGGCTTGTTGCGGCAGTTGTTTCAATACTGATGCTGATTTCACTGCAGGCAATATTCGCTCCCGAAATACATGACATCGCCTCCGGAATCCTTTCCGAATCAGACATGCAGAAAGTGGGCCTTCTCTTCGGAGCTGCGGGGCTTGACCCTGGCCTTTCCCTGACAATTCTCACCTACAGGTTCATATTCGGCATAATTGTCTACCCTGCAATAGGGCTTCTTGCGGGGATGCACTTTGCAAAAAGGATGCGTTAGCATGGAATTGAAAATCCTCATAATCGGGGGCACCGGCGCATTTGGAATGCGCTATGCGAAGCTTTTCTCCCAGCACGGCTTTGATGTGGCAATCACCGGAAGGGATGAAAAAAAGGGAAGGAAAAAGGCAGAGGAAAACGAACTAAAATTCATTCCAATGGAAAATGGGCTTTCGGATTCGGATGTGGTAATAGTATCAGTCCCAATTTCAAAAGCCCCTTCACTAATTTCAGATTTGCGGGGCAAGTGCAAAAAAGACGCATTGCTTATGGATTTCACCAGCGTGAAAACACATGTTGCAAAAGAGCTTGAAAAGGCGGAATGCGCGGAGGCGTGCAGCTGCCACCCCATGCACGGGCCCCGTGTATCGTCTCTTGAAGGGCAGACCATAATATTCATTCCAATAAAAACCGGGAAGAAATATGCGGAAATAAGGAAATTCTTTGAGGAAAGAAAGGCGAGAATTGTGGAATCCACTGCCGATGAGCATGACCGGATGCTTGCAGTAGTCCAGTCTCTCACCCATTTCATGTACCTTTCCTTCTCCTCAACCCTCCGCGCAAAGGAAATCGGAATAGGGGTTTCGAGAAAATTCGCAACATCTCTTTACGACATTTCCCTTGACCTTGTTTACAGGATTGTCGGGCAAAACCCCCATATTTACTCCCAAATACAGGTGCAAAACCCCTATTCCTCGGAAATGGAGCAGGAGTTTGCGCGCCAGTGCGAAAGGATAAGCGGCATTGTAAAAGCCAGGGATGAGAAGGCGTTTGTAGACATGTTCAGGGAGGCGGCAAAGCACATGGGCGAGCCGGAATCCGCGCTGGCAAGAACCGACAAGCTCATCTCCGCGGCAAAGGAGGAGATTCGGGAGCTGAAGGAAAAGCTTGGCGAATTCGTTGCAGTCCAGAACATATACTCCGATAAAATCCATTACGGCATTTTGAAGAAAGTTGACACCAATGAATCTGAGATAGAAAGAAACGGGAAAACCACAACCCTGAAAACAGACAAAATAAGGGTGCTGAAGGGAAGCGAGCTGAATGAGTGGAAAAAAGAGAATTCTGTTTCCAGGGATTTCTCGTTTCTTTTCCCCGAGTGTGACCCTGGGGAGGTGAAAAACGCATCCCTGGGAATAAGCGGCGACATAGTTTCAGCAGAGCTTATTGACACTTATGAGCTTCCCCAGGGCATCAGCGTAACGCTGAGATT
This sequence comes from Microcaldota archaeon, assembly GCA_964441305.1. GTDB lineage: Archaea > Micrarchaeota > Micrarchaeia > Anstonellales > CAYTXD01 > CAYTXD01. The sequence goes on along the minus strand of CAYTXD010000150.1, from coordinate 769 downwards.
TGCCATTTTCGGGGAAGCGGATGTCAAGAAGATTGAAAAGCTCATCAAAAAGAGATATATTGGTTTGGGTGGAAAACTTAGGTAGAGGTGTGTATGCATGCGTTCCGTAGCGATAAAAGCGTTTTTACTTTTCATTTTGCTTATATTACCCTCTTTCGCGGCATGGTCCGAAGGAGTCAAGTTCGTCGCATATGACGAGCTGGGCAGGCCGGTGCCGGGAGTTGAGATAACTATAAATTACCAGAAATTCGACCCTAACTCTGACAGGGACGGGGAGATAAAGGGAGTGACAAACGAGAAAGGCGTCTTTGTCGCTTCAATAAGGAATTTCATAACCACATTCAACGAGGAGGATGAGAAAAACTACTTTTACGCAAGCGCGAAAACATACTACTGGAGCCAGCCGGGAAGAAAATACTGGAGAGGGGTAAATTATGTTGGGGGGCAGAGGATTGAAAATTTGTATCTCCCGGTATTCCTTCATGATGTAACAGTAAGGGCGCAGGACAGGAGCGGGAACCTTCTTCCGGATGTGGTCGTGCAGGTTACCTCCCCCATGCGCACAACAAAGACGACCGATGGGCAGGGAACTGCGGAATTCACAATCCCCTCCCATTATACATTGGGAGTCAGCGCAACATATGAGGGAGGAAAATACAGCGCGACTGCCACTTCTGAAAGAAGGGACCCCATAGGGGCAGGTTTCATAGGCAACACGCTTACCCAGATGGGCGCAAAGCTTGACGAGGACATGGGGAACGGCGGCATC